>JAUWXC010000115.1 GCA_030616565.1 Methanocellales archaeon
ATCAGGCTCGATTTCCTTGAGATGAGGAATTTTAGTGGTGCAAACATTCATCATCTGCCGGCAGCGCGTATGGAATTTACAGCCCGAGGGCGGATTGATGGGGCTGGGCACATCTCCCTCCTGAATGATAATTTTACGCTGGAGGGTCGGATTGGGCAGGGGATTGGCCGAAAAAAGAGCTTGGGTATAAGGATGCTTGGAGTTGCGGTAGAGCTCATCACTTTTGGCTATCTCTACAATGCGGCCCAAGTACATAACGGCCACGCGATCGCTGATGTATTCCACCACTGACAGGTCATGTGCAATGAACAGATAAGTGAGGTGAAACTCGGCCTGCAAGTCTTGAAGAAGGTTTAGGACTTGAGCTTGAATTGAAACGTCCAGGGCGGAGACCGGTTCGTCAGCTATGATCAGCTTTGGGTTCAGGGCCAGAGCCCGGGCTATCCCGATACGCTGCCGTTGTCCGCCGCTGAACTCGTGTGGATACTGATGGATGTGCTCCTTCCTCAGCCCGACCACTTCTAGCAGATGAACGATCCTTTCTTTTCGTTGTTTTTTAGTGCCAATTTTGTGGATGTTCAAGGGCTCACCGACAATTGATCCCACAGTCTTCCGTGGGTCGAGGGAAGAGTAAGGGTCTTGGAAGATGATCTGCATTTCTCGGCGCAGCTGTCGCATTTTCTCTGGTCCGTAACGCAAGATATCTTGGCCTTCGAAGAGGATTTGGCCGCTGCTGGAGTCTTCCAACCGGAGAATCAATAGGGCTAGGGTAGACTTCCCACATCCGGACTCCCCAACTAGCCCCAATGTCTCACCACGGTGGATACCGAGGTTCACACCGTCCACGGCTTCGACTACGACATCCTCGCGGGAGAAGAAGTGGCCGCGGATGTGGAAATACTTTTTTACGTTTTTGACTTCGACCAAGTAGCTATTGGCGTTCATTTTATTCGCACAACCAGCAACGGACACGATGGCCGGGAGAGACTTCCTTGAGCTCCGGTTCCTTGTCAGCGCATTTCTCGAAAGCATATTTACACCGTTCGCAGAACTTGCATCCCCTAGGCAGATTCATAAGGTTAGGAACCATTCCCGGGATGGCCTCGAGCCGTTCTTTTTTGAGTGCTGCTTCTTCCAAGCGGGGGATGCTGTTTAGGAGCCCTTTTGTGTAAGGATGTTTAGGGTCTGCGAATAGGGAAAGCACGTCCGTGTATTCAACAATCCTACCGGTGTACATGACGGCTACGTGCTTAGCCGTCTCGGCGATGACCCCCAAATCGTGAGTAATGAGGATTAAAGACATGCCTTTTTCCTGTTTAAGACGATTTATCAATTCTAGTATTTGAACCTGTATGGTGACGTCCAACGCCGTGGTCGGTTCATCGGCGATCATCAACTTGGGGCTACAGGCCAGAGCCATGGCGATCATGGCCCGCTGGCGCATCCCACCGCTCATCTGATGAGGATATTCTTTGACCCGCCTTTCGGGAGAAGGTATGTTTACCATTTTAAGTAGATCGACAGACCTGTCCCTCGCTTCTTTTCTGGAAAGACCTTCGTGCAGACGCAGCACCTGTCCGATTTGGTCCCCGATCGAGAAAACGGGGTTCAGGGAGGTCATGGGTTCTTGGAAGATCATTGAGATGTAAGCGCCGCGGACCTTGCGCATCTTGGACTCTGAGAATTTAAGCAAGTCCAGGCCGTCGAAGTAAATATTACCTTTAACGATCCTCCCTGGGGGGCTTGGAATAAGCTGCGTGATGGATAAGGCCGTCACGCTCTTACCGCACCCCGACTCACCTACCAGACCCAGGGTATCGCCCTTTTTTAACTCGAGATCCACGCCGTCTACCGCTTTGACCACGTCTTTTTCTGTGAAGAAATAGGTATGCAGATCTTTGATTTGCAACAAGAAACTGTTTTCATTTGGCATTTTTTGAATGCACCCAGCAAATCATTCACCTCTGCCTTCCGGCAAAGGTGAATGATTATTCAACGGCGAGGTAAAGAGCTTTTGCTTATACAGTAGGCACTTCGTGCCGACGCCTCCGGCGTAAAAGCGTTGACACGCCAAACGAAGCTGTATTATCCTGAGCGGGCACTGCAAGCGTGTGTCTAGCATGCGCCTGACTTCTTTTGCCAGGAGGATCGAAACGCAGAACAGAGACCCCTGAAAGGGGTCTAAGGCGTAGGGCTGCGAGTAACAAGTCGCCTCCATCTTGCCCGCGGCGTGATAGCACCACAAGGCTACAGTGCTACATATCAGTTTCACAACACTGCGGACGGACATCTGTCGTGGCATAGGGGATGTGTTGTCTCTAAAAGTGTATACTAACTTCCCTCCTATTGAAATTCCGAAGCTTATATTTAGCCTAACAAGCGCAGACCTAACGGCGCACCTACAGAACTCATCAGCATTCATTATGTTCTTCGCTTAAATCACACACGGTGCCATTACGGCTTCCTTTGCAAAAGCCTCGCTTTTTCAGTTATATGAAAAAAATATGTCAAACCAAAGCCATGATCGTATCCCAAGTCTACATATGGGGCTCTTACAAGTGGGAATGGGCCTTCTAGAATTGGAACTGCAATTAGATCTTCCATGAGCATTCGTTGAATGTCTGCATAGAGCGCTTTTCTCTTTTTGGAATCCATTGTAACTCTTGCTTCATCTATTTTTGCATCTATCTGTGGATTTCCATACATAGAGTAATTTCTAGCCCCTGTCGGCTTGGTTGCAATGGCGTCGCTATGGTAAACCTGGTCTAACCGCATCTGCCCAGTAGGTAAAGTTTGTCCCAGGATTGTAAATGGATTTAACCCCTTTCGATTCTTTGCATGATAATCACCGTGAGCAATTATCTTTAATTCTAATTCGATACCGATTTTTCTCAGATTCGCTTGGATTACCTCCATTGGTCTTCTATAAACCTCGCGCTCGCTAACAAACATTGAAAATCTAAGTCCTTTTGAATAACCTGCTTGAGCAAGAAGCTCACGAGCTTTTTGGGGGTTAAATTCGTACTGCCTGAC
>JAUWXC010000106.1 GCA_030616565.1 Methanocellales archaeon
GCCGACCTCGACTTTTTCGCCCAAACAGGCTCGCCCGCGAGCTTGCCTTGAACATAGCTAAAAAGCAGGGTCACCATCTAGCAATGACTCTAATTTACAAGGAACTGGAGTACCCGTAGCGCTCAGGCGAGAGGAGTCTAAGGAGAATGAGTACATGATGGCAAAAATCATTGATAGATTGGGAGGCGAGATATGAAAACCAGAGTAGACCCGGGACTTTGCACCGGCGATGAGGTTTGCACCCAGGTATGCCCGGAGATATTTGAAATGAGAGGTGACAAAGCTATTGCTAAGATCGAGGAAGTCCCACACGATTTAAAGCAGTGTGCCAAAGATGCGGCGGATTCTTGCCCTTCTCAGGCGATAATTATCGAGGAATAGTGGAAAAATGATACAAGAGGGAAGAAAGTGTTTGCTCATGATTGATAGAGATTCACAGGGGCCCGGTGAGCTCAAGGAGACCGGTAAGAAGATAAGGTGCCAGTGGAAGCTCATCACAATTTAGCCTATATCACACTGTTCGCTGCAAACATGAGAAAGCACTGCAGGATAACACCGGGCACTAACTTCGACAAAGAAAGGTGCTAAGAGGCAATGCGTTGTGTTAGAAAAACCGGGGTACTGTTCATTTTGTTTTTCCTTTTATCAGCACAGTTGCTTTGGGCTAATTCCAAGGAAGCGCACGAACATGAAGAGAGCGGCGAACTTATAGAGATTTCCGTGCTGTCAGGCGTGGTAACCTTGATCCTTTTGATATCCACTGTTACGGCAGGACGGCTCATGAAAAAAGGTAAGGTAGCAGTTAAGACTCATCACAAATTAGCTTATATCACGTTGCTTGTAGCGTTAGCTCACGGGATTTACAATTTCTTTGCTCACTGATTTTCAGATCAGTGTATGGTATTTGAAGATGAGTTCAATTAGGCTGGAACCTCTGTATGAAACCACGAAGAAAGGAGGTCCAAAAACAAAAATTCTAAGTAACGACAAGTCATATTGCTGTAGATGAGCGCATCAAAAAGCAAACTATAAATAAAAGGAGGAAGAAACCATGAAGGTTCTAGTTGTCTACTATTCGGTGTATGGACACATTCACCGTATGGCAGAGGCGGTTGCAGAAGGCGCCAAGGAAGTTAAAGATGTGGAGGTAGAAATGCGCCGCGTTCCGGAGACACTGCCAGAAGAGATACTTAAGCAAATTGGGGCACTCGAAGCTCAGAAAGCGTTTGCTCATGTCCCGATATGTACCGTGGATGAGCTGGCTTCAGCGGATGCGATCATCTTTGGCACGCCTACTCGTTTTGGAAATATGTGCGGACAGATGCGCCAGTTCCTTGATGCTACTGGTGCGCTTTGGATGAAGGGGGCGCTGGTCGGCAAGGTGGGAAGCGTGTTTACCAGCTCTGCCACGCAGCATGGGGGCCAGGAATCTACCATCCTCAGTTTTCACATTACGCTCCTCCATCAGGGAATGATCGTTGTGGGTTTACCCTACGCCTTTCAGGGACAGATGCGCATTGACGAAATAACCGGGGGTTCTCCCTATGGAGCGGCAACGATTGCTGGTCCCGAGGGGGACCGCATGCCCAGTGAAAACGAGTTGGCTGCGGCACGGTTTCAAGGTAAACATGTCGCAACCATAGCTTCCAAGCTGGCGAGATAGTCTAGCCGTTTTTGACGGTCCCATGTAGGGGACTTCAGAAGGAGAACACGGATGGCGATGCATCCACAATTTCCAGAATTCAAGCCAATCGAGTTGGAAGACCGTGACTTCATTCAAGAAACCCTTGGGAGATATCAGCCCCAGACGTCTGAATGGACCTTTACCAATCTTTTCATATGGCGTTCTCACTATGGATTCCGTTGGTCCAACTACCGGGATTGGTTGCTTGTGCTTTGCACTACCAGCCCCAATGGTCTTTATGCCCTCCAACCCGTAGGACCTCCGTCTAGGCTAGAAGTTGTGCGCATGCTTTTGCGATGGCTTAAGGAGGGAAAAAAAGAAGAATACCCGCGCATCAAGCGGGCTGACCAGCTTTTTGTTTCAGAAATCCAGGGGGCAACTGATCTTTTGATCGAACCGACCCGAGACCACTTCGATTATGTTTATCGAAGTGAGGATCTGATCCAGCTGGCGGGCAGGAAATACCATTCCAAACGAAATCACATCAGCAAGTTCCTCCGCACCCATTCATTCACCTATGCTCCACTGAACAACGATTATGTAAGGGGATGTTCGGAATTGACAGAAAGCTGGTGTCAGTGGCGTCGTTGTGAGGAGGATATGAATCTGTTGGACGAATGGGAGGCTGTTCGCCAAGCTTTGAAGCATTTCAGCGCTTTGAGGATCGAAGGCGGAGTGATTTTGATAGATAATAAAGTGAAAGCCTTTGCCCTTGGAGAATTATTGAACCAGCAGACAGCGGTGCTGCATATTGAGAAAGCCAATCCACAGATCCCGGAGCTCTATGCCATGATCAACCAGCAATTCTGTGAGAGGTGTTGGCGGAACGTGCCTTATGTCAACCGGGAACAGGATCTAGGAGAACCGGGACTCCGTAAGGCGAAACTCTCCTATTATCCAGTTCATCTTGTCGAGAAATTCCAGATTCGGTTAGCTGGAGATGAAAAGAAAAAGAATGCTTCGGATACACTTAAACCTTAGACCATGCTCATAATCACCAGAAGAATGGAAGAGGAACCAAAGGAGGTGGTTGGTCATACCAGAAGATGTATTCACGTTCATTGTTGGTGGTAAGGCGGGCGAAGGCGTTAGAAAGGCAGGATCTGTAGCCGCCCGGCTTTTTGCCAGTATGGGACGTCAGGTCTTTCACATGGATGACTACGGCAGCCTAATTAAAGGAGGTCATAACTTCTCTGTGGTCAGCACAACCAGAAGGAGAATCACCAGTCACTATATGAAGGCTGATTTAGTGGTGGCACCGGACAAAAGGAGCTATGATCTACACAAGGAACACTTGGCGGATGGCGGAATCCTTGTATACAACTCCGATGCGGTAAAGGATGTCGTGGGTCTGGGAGTGCCTCTGATGACTGAGGCGAAAAAATATCCCAATCCAGACCTAAAGATCGGCGTGGGGGCTGTGGCAATACTGGCTGCATCTGTGGGATGGGATAGAGAACGCATAAAAAGCCTCATTGAGAATGAGTATCCTAGAGATATTGAAAATAACGTGGCTTATGCCATGACCATATATGACATTGTTCATACGAAAATAGGTAAAAAGTGTCATTTAGATGACGGCGATAAAGAGAGACCAATCATCACCGGAAACCAAGC
>JAUWXC010000048.1 GCA_030616565.1 Methanocellales archaeon
AATCTCTGAAGAAGTATCCATTATTCTTTCCTTGACCAGTATTCTTCTGCCTCTTCTTCCATCTTTTTAAGCCTGGTGTAGTAGTCTGAGAATTCGTTTAAGTGCGCAAGGGCGATCTTTCCGGTCATCATTGCGTCGTCATTGGTGACGTTGGTTTTGGGATCCACCAATCCGTGCTCCAGCTCTACGTCCATCCCCATTTTGAATTGCTCCACATCGAACTCGCTCCAGTCAATCCCCAGCGCCTCACCGACTCTCTTGGCTTCTTCGGCAGTAAAATGTTTTTTGCTCTCCATTTTGTTACACCCTCCTTAAAGCCTCGGGAGGGATTTGAACCCTCGACCTAGTGATATCTTGCATTTTTGACCCGATTTTTGATCAACCTTCCCTTCTGCTTGCGCAGAAGGAAGGTGTTTCTGCAGAGCAGAAACCACCTTTTTGTAAAAGGTTGGTTGTTACAAGTCACTCGCTCTAGCCAGACTGAGCCACCGAGGCATTGTCTATATTAGCAGAGCCCAGCATAAAAATTATCGCTTGGATTTGAATCGTTTCGCGGATTCGTTCAGCGCATCTATCGCGGGCAGCGTTCTTCCAGCCAGGAACTCAATGCACGCCCCCCCGCCGGTGCTCATGTGCGCAACCTTCTTTTCCAGTCCCACCTTCCGCATTGCTGCGCCGCTGTGACCTCCGCCTATGACTGCAAACTTGCATTTTGTCGCCGCTTCCAACGTCTCGAAGGTTCCCAGCGCAAATTCTTCGTCCTCAAACACACCGGCCGAGCCGCTCAGGATCGCGACATTTGCACCCCTGATCTCATCACAGAATTTCATGATGGTCTCGAGACCGATATCAAAAATGGGATACTTGGCTGGCAACTCCTTGGTCTTCATCTCAACCCTTTTGCCTTTTTTATTCACCGCCACATCCACTGGCAGTTCTATCTTCTTGCCAGATTTTTTAATTAATGCCTTTGCCTTGGGAATCATGTCCAGATACCCCTGCTTTTCAATCAGCTGCAGGCTTGGCTTGCCTATATCTATTCCAGACGCTGCCAGGAACACGTTTGCCACGACACCCGTTACAAGCACCTTATTGGCGATTTTCTTTGGCAGGACGTGTTGTATAACGTCGATTGAATTCTCGATCTTCGTCCCGCCAAGGACGAATATGCACGGATGGTCTGCGCTGGTGAGAACTTTATTCAACATCGTCACCTCTTTCTCCATCAACCTGCCAGCTGCGGAGGGTAGTACGGGCGTGAATCCCACCAGGGATGCGTGAGACCTGTGCGCTGACCCGAATGCATCGTTTATAAACAAGTCGAGCTTCGGGGCAAGGTTCTTAACCAGGTGCGTTCCGGCGTGCTCTTCCGGCCTCTGCTCAACTCCTTCCTCCGAGTAAAAGCGTACGTTCTCAAGGAGCAGCAACTCGCCAACATCCATCTTGTCGATCGCTCGCCGGGCATGTGAGCCGAATATGTCGTCCACATACGTTACATCCTGTCGCACAATTCTACCCAGCAGCCTGGCATGATGCTCCATCGTGGTAAAGTCCCTTTTCCCCGGCCGACTTTGATGCGCGAGCACAACGGTCCTTGCCCCTTCCAATTCTTTCAGCGTGCCGGCATGACTCCTGAATCGCTTGTCATCAAGTATCTTTCCCGTGTCCGGATCTATCGGTGAGTTCAGGTCGAGCCTAATTAAAACAGTTTTTCCCCTTACATCAAGATCGTCCATCGTGAGATAGGCTGATTTCATGCACACCCCGCGTGTATGATAGGTAGTAGAGATATAAGTAATAGTGATATAATATTTACTCGTTCCGGGGGCAAAAATCATGAAAGAGATACTTGAAATAATGGAGAACGACGCGAGAGTCAGCGTAGATGAAATTGCAACTATGACCGGCATCCCTGAGTCTCAGGTAAAGAAGTCGATCAAAGAGGCTGAAGAGAAGGGCATCATCCGGAAATACAAGACAGTAATCGACTGGGATAAGGTTGGAGAGGAATACGTGTATGCGATAGTGGAATTAAAGGTGTTACCCGAGAGAGGCGCTGGTTATGATGCGATAGCGGAGAGGGTTGCCAAATTCCCAGAAGTGATATCGGTCAGGCTGGTATCGGGGGATCACGATTTATCCCTGTTGGTGAAGGGCAGGACGATGAAGGATGTCGCGTTCTTCGTCGCCGAGAAGATAGCGCCGTTGGAGAGGATACAGGGTACCATAACCCATTTCATACTCAAGACCTACAAGCAGGATGGCGACATCTTTTATGAAAAGGAAGAGTCCAAGAGGTTGGCGATAACTCCATGATAGCAAAGAGAGTCCAGCGAATCCCATCATCTGGAATCCGGAAATTCTTCGAGATGGTCATAGGGATGGAGGATGTGGTATCATTGGGCGTCGGCGAGCCCGATTTCGTTACGCCGTGGCCCATCAGGGAGGCCTGCATCTACTCCCTGGAGAAAGGATACACATCGTACACGTCTAACTGGGGGCTGCAGGAGCTGAGGGATGAGATATCCCGTTGTATTGCTTCGGATTATGGCATTACCTATAGCCCAGAGGACCAAATTCTGGTCACCACCGGTGTGAGCGAGGCGATAGACCTGGCAATGCGCGCCATCATAAATCCAGGAGATGATGTCATCGTCGTAGAGCCCTGCTACGTGTCGTATAGTCCCTGCGTGATATTTGCTGGAGGAAAGCCTGTACCTGTCGCAACCGACCCGTCAACTCACTTCAAGGTCACCCCGGAGCAGATAGAGGACAAAATAACAGGGAAAACCAAAGCGGTCGTTTTGAATTACCCGAACAATCCAACCGGGGCAATCATGAAGAAGAAGGATCTGGAGGCGGTGGCGGATGTGGTTGTGGAGCGCGACTTAATTGTAATATCCGACGATGTGTATGACAAACTGACATATGATGGGGAGCACACGTGCTTTGCCTCATTAAATGGCATGCAGGATAGAACCATCCTGCTAAACGGTCTCTCAAAGTCGTATGCGATGACCGGGTGGCGCATCGGCTATGCCGCTTCCGCGCCGGAGATAATAGATGCAATGTTAAAAATTCATCAGTATACGATGCTTTGCGCCCCCATTACGGCACAGATGGCTGCCATTGAGGCGCTGAGAAACGGCAGAGAGGAGATGCTTGCCATGGTGAAGGAATATGATAGGAGGCGGAAACTCATCGTTAAGGGATTCAACGCGCTTGGATTGGATTGCCTTGAGCCAAAAGGAGCGTTCTACGCATTTCCGTCGATAAAGGGCACCGGCATGAGTTCGGATGAATTTGCCGAGAAACTGCTGAAGGAGCAAAAGGTAGCAGTCGTGCCCGGAAACGTGTTTGGCGCGTGCGGCGAAGGATTCATCCGATGTTCATACGCGACATCAAGGGATGCGATAAAAGAGGCGTTAGAGCGTATGGAAGTGTTTTTAGCCCCAAAAGGTTAATTAACTACTTCTACAAATGATGATGCAAACTGAGGGGAAGCAGTAACATGAGTAAAGAAGAGTTCTGGGCAGTGTATTCTCAGCAGGATGAAGCGGGCAGACGAAAGATGTTGATGAGCGACATAAATAACATAGAGTTCTGAGGCGTGAAATACGCATTATTCTCAACCGTCTACATGCCCAATGATGTCCCGGCGCGTGATCATTCCCACCACATTATCCCGCAAATCAAGGACCGGCACGCCACCTATATTCTCCTCCAGCATCATACTAACAACCTCCTGCAAAGGCGTGTTAGGCCTGACAAATTTGACGTTTACGCTCATTATATCGCTGATGATCAGATTCCTGATCCGCGTCTCCTGCTGATGTCCGGGAACCATGTCGCGAAAAGCCCTCATCGCTCTTGCGATATCGCTTTCCGTGACCATTCCCACCAATTGCCCGTCATCTATGACCAGCATCCTGCCAATGCCCTCCTCATACATGCGCCTCCAGATGTGCACCACCCTCTCACCGGGCGTCGTGGTGATGGGGATTTTCATGATCCCCCCGGCATATCCTTTCGGATGCAGGATGGCAAGCACTTCGTTGGGAGTTACCCATCCAACCAGACCGTCATCCATAACCGCTAAAATATCTTCACCCTTGAGCAGTTGAACGGCTTTCTCTGCATCATCGTCTGGTGAAATCGTCGCCGGGGGCTCATCCATCGCTGTAGCCACATGCAAAGATGATGCCGGCAGGCTCGATTTTTTTCTGGTGCCAAGCGCCCTTGCGATTCCGCGCTGTGTCACCACTCCAATCAATTCATCATCCTTTGTGACCAACAAGCGCCTAACGTCGTGTTTTTCCATCAAATCAAGGGCGTGGGACAGCATCTCTGACTTATCGATGGTCAGCGCTTTCGCCATTATATCCTTGACCCTGCGCCCTTTCATTGTTTACCCCCATAGAGTATCCTGATGATGTCAGTCTTGGTGATGATACCTGCCAATCCCTCATCCGTCACAGGCATTCCTTCGATCTTGTGTTCTATCAGCATTTTTGCAGCATTGGTCACAAGCTCATCTTTGCTCACGGCTACCAGGGGAGATGACATGATGTCTTCAGCAACGAGCCCTTTTTTTTCTATGTCTCTAAATCGTTTACGTCCGGCAGGACTGTCCTTTCTGGCCATCTTTATTCCCTTCTCTGGCATCTCACCCCTTTCATCCTCTAATTCGGTAAACGCTAAATTCGAGGGTGTGATGAGGCCAACCGGTGTATCGTCATCTTCCATTACAATTACCCTGTGTACATCATTTTTCTGCATCTCCTCAATCACGTGATTTATCGAGTGATGACGATGGACCGTTACGACGAAATCGCTCATTATATCGCCAACTTTAATCTCTGATTTTGTGCCTGAAAACTGGCGAACTATGTCAAATTTACTGATTATGCCAGCCAATCCAACATCCATGACTGGCAATCCGCCGATGTTGTTTTCCAGCATCAACTCCTCAACCTCTTCCAACAGAGCATCAGGATAAGTGATTATCAGATTTTCGCTCATCACCACCCTGACTGGAATGTGATCAATCGGTCGCCTGCGCCACATGGGCCCTGCTTGCCTAAGTTTCCACATCAGGTCGGATTTTGTGACTATCCCTATGGGTTTTTCATCATCAACGACCACTAACCTGCTTATCCTGTGTTTAAGCATCAGACGTCTTGCATGCGCGATGGTCTCCTCTGGAGCGATCACGTGCACAGGCGAGCTCATAACATCCTTCACCTTCATATCATCACCCTGACACACTTCGATTAAGCATCGCATACGCCCTTCGGGCTTAAGCATTCACTTTGTGAATGCGTACCACTTTGTTTAAGCTGTGCATAATGCCCGTAAGATGTCCCTCTCGGTGAGTATGCCCACTAAAAAACCGTCATCAATGACCGGCAGCGATCCTACCTTTTTATCCATCATGAGTTTGGCAGCATCGCCCAAATCGACATCGGAGGTTGTGGTGATGACGTTGGGCACCATAATCGTCTTAATTGCAGGTTCTAACGCCTCCTGAATGTGTCCAGTAACCAGTTTGTCAAATGCTTTTCCTCCGCCAAGATACTTCACGATGTCGGTGGCGGTAATGATTCCAAGCAACACGCCATCTCTTACAACCGGTAGTCTCCTAAACCCGTTGGAAACCATCGTTTTGGCAGCCTCCTCTATAGATATGTCAGGCGGTGCGGTTACCACCCTTCTGCTCATGTAATCTCTTACGACCTTTCCGGTCTTCACATCGGCAATCAGACATGCAAAATCGCTTTCAGAAATGATGCCCACGACCCTGTGCTCATCGTTCACAATGGGCAGCCCACCTCTATTCTGTCTGAGCATCGTGTTTAGCGCATCCTCTAACGACTGCCGCTCGTGCAGCGTTATCACGTCGACCCCCATAATCTCCTTGACGCCCCCGTTGATTGCAGCAAGCAGGTTCCCGCCATACCTGTTTTTAACTAAATTGTGTCGTTCGCCGCCTCCCAAGAAATCAATCAAATCAACGCTCGTGATAATCCCAACAAGCCTGTTCGTGCCCGGGTCTGCAACGGGAACCCTCCTAAAGCCGTACGTCATCATCGTTTTTATTG
>JAUWXC010000121.1 GCA_030616565.1 Methanocellales archaeon
CAGCGCCTTTTTGCCAAACGCTGTTCTATCGCCTGTTACGACGTCATAGCCCTCTTTCAGCGCCCCCACGAATTCTGGAATCTTTTCAAGAGGATACGTCATATCGGGGTCAACATAAACTACATCATCACCTGCATACTTGAAGGCGGTTATAAGAGCTTCTCCCTTGCCTTTCCCATGATCATATATGACCTCTGCGCCTTTTGCATGCGCAATTTCAACCGTTTTGTCAGTGGAGTGCGCATCCACCACTAGGATTTTATGACCAAATCCCCTAATCGCATCTATGGCCTTGCCTATGCTCTTTTCCTCGTTCTTAGTAGGAAGAACTATCGTCACCATTTTATCAGCCAAGTTACTGCATGGTATAAGATATATCTTTCCTACCTAGCATCACAAAGTAAATATCCCAGCTATGCAATTGATATGTGGGGGATGGTGAAATGAAGGATACGCTGTTTACTGCAATAGGTGTGGTTGTTGGTGTATTGTTTGGGGTGAGCGCGGTCACCACACTCTTGAGCCTGCTTCAAGGCTCTGTCGAGGCTCTTTCAGTGCTCAGCTCCGGGGCAACGCTGATAGTTTCACTGGTCATAGCGGTGGTTCTCATAATCAAGATCAGGATCATCAGCAGCCTTATAAGTGGAGCGATAATTGGAATTGTCTTGAACGTGATGACCAAGGCATTTGTTGGAACAGACATTATAACCCTGATACTCTCACAACTCGGGCTCTGATCATGGAATTGAATATCATCGTTCCCGTATCACCACATGAGCCGCTCTCACTGGTGGAGAGGTCCTTTGAATCTCTATCTAGGTTAGAATGTGGAAATTTAAATGTACGCATGACGTACGTCATCGATGTCTCGGGCGAGGACCCGCGTGTGGGATTCCTACAGACTAGGAACGTTAACGTGATCGTCAGGCGTAGCAGGCTGGGAAGACGTGCGGGTGCGATCAACGATGCGCTGGATTCAATGGGCGAGACGGATTATCTCGCCTTCTTTGATGTTGATAGTCGCCCCGAAAAAAACTTTTTGATCGAGTGCATCAAGGCATTAGGAGGCAATTCGGTAATCGCCAGTGCGCCGAGATATATCACAAATCCGAGAGCGAGTGCAACCGCGAGGGTCGTTGCGGCAGAATACACCCTCATGGTGGACCTGTATCGGTTGCTCGAGCGCTGTGACGGATTCAAGCAGTTCAACGGCTTGATAGGTGTCTTGGATGCGAGAATTTTCGCGGACCGACGGCTGAATGAGTCCGCGACCTGTGAGGACGTGGATTTGATGCAACAGCTCTACTTAGAAGGGAGAACCGCCGTCCTCGTAGATGCAACGCGCGTAGGCGAGCAGGCTCCGATATCTACAAGGGACTATTATCATCAAAGGGTGAGATGGATAACAGGAGCTTACGAAGGGTTGAGAAACGTCTCCAAATTCAAACGAGCGAAAATTCCCATGAGTCGCAAAATCACATGGTTTTCTGCGATGATAATACCTTTTTTCATATTCCTGTTCAGCCCCCTGGTGTTGCTGTATGGCATACGATTGCGGCAGTTATCCGATGACGCAACGGATTTCACGATCAAATTGTTTGGACTAATCATACACGCCTGGATACTACAAATATGTGGCTTGACGGTGTTGCTCAGACAATTGTTTAATATGGGTGTAAAGTGGAAAGAAATGCGTCGGTCTAACGTGTAGGTGTTGCAATGGATGGGTTGAAAAGATGGTTGACGATGGGGCTTGCGATCAGCATCATCTCACTCGTATTAATTTTAATTTTCACCGTAGACAGTGAAACGATCAATAGTTTGAGACGAATTCAACCCATCTATCTTTTCATCGCGATCGGCGTTCATGTTCTCTCATGGTTTGTTTGGGGTTTGCGCATGAAATTGCTAACAGAGTCGCTTGGCGGTAAAATCGGCCTGTGGAGGTCCACCGAAATCGTCATTTCCAACCTGCTTGCTGCCGCCGTGACCCCCTCCCATGCAGGAGGTGAGCCAGTTAGAATACACCTGTTGAGCAGGAACGGCATAACGATTGGAGATGCCACTGCCGTTGTTTTGGGGGAACGATTATTAGATGCACTGCTTTTGGGATTAGCTGTACCGATCGCTCTGTTCGTGTTCAAAGATTTGATGAGGCACAATCTGCCATTGAGCATAACCTTTGCACTCGCAGGAGTGCTGTTCTGCGCTGTATTTGGCCTTACGGTCTATGCTATGTATCGCCCTGATGATGTCAAGGGCTTGGTCTCCCGCATCAAAGCCATCATACCAAAATTCACCAGCAAATCCGTCGATCACATCATCGAAAGAATCAACGATGAAATTGACCACTTTCACGACAGTCTGTGGACGTTTACCAGGGAAGGACGAGTTGCCCTCTCCCTTGCCATGGTATGCACCATTGCCTTCTGGCTTTTGGAGTTTATGATTCCATCCCTCATCCTCTTGGGACTGGGAGCAAATCCAATATGGATGTTTTCCATCATGGCGCAGTTCGTCCTGATGGTAATCGTAATGCTCCCAATCACTCCAGGAAGCAGTGGCCTCGTAGAGCTGGGCATAATCTCCCTATACACGACGTTTGTCAGATCTTCCATCCTTGGTATATTCGTGGTTACATGGAGAACCATGACATATTATTTGAACGTCGTTGTCGGTGGCATTGTCAGCCTGAAGATACTCAGGGATACGAGGTTGATAGAGAGTTCACTGGAATCATGACTCGCTTGTAAGCGCTTTAACGATCGCCTCTCCGAACTTAGCAGCCGCATTGGGACCA
>JAUWXC010000058.1 GCA_030616565.1 Methanocellales archaeon
CTAATGATGCCATACGCCTCTGGAATCCTGTGCCGCCCTCTAGACGTTTTACTATCGCAACTTTTCCTGTATCCAGTTCAGTCAACGAAAGCATGAAAATCTCTCCTTTTTAATACAACATGACGCCCGCGTAATTGGATTTCCATCAGGGCATTTTTTGGGATGTCTCATCAACGAGCAAAATCGTCGCTCCATTTCATCAGATATCACATGCTCTAACTTGCAAGCCTCCCTGTGCGCGTTATCTTCCTCCATCCCCAGAAAATCGACCAAAAATCGTTCCAGTAACCTGTGCCTTCGCTTGACCTTCAGGGCAATATCCAGCCCCTTTTTGGTTAGGGATGCCCCATAGTACGGCTGATAATTTATATATCCCTCCTCGGCCAGTTTCTGCAACATCTCTGTTACGCTTGCGGGCGCCACCCCCAAAAAGGATGCAATTTCGGTGGTTTTTGCTGGTTTTTCGCCTTCAGTCAAGGTGTACAACGCCTCAAGATACGTCTCAGATCGCTCCTCGTTCATATAACCAGATTTTTAGGGATGCCAAAAAATATAAAGGTTTGCATGTCTATTCGGACTTTTCCCTCCCTTTACCCTTATGCGCATAATACAGCTTTTTTCGATAGAAGCTCAGTGGATGTGAAACTTTTTCGCACAACGCCTCTTTCCCAACACAGTTCCCATATGTCGCCATCGTCGCACACGAAGGCGCGGTATATGCCGTCCCGGACGAGCCAAGGATGTGCTGTACCTGGTACCTTGTCTTCTCTTCATCAAAGTCAGGCAAAACCCTGTAGATGTCGATGATTTGGTCCGCACTCATCCCTATGTTTGCCAAGAAGGACGTAAGCGCAAATCGCGCGGAATGCGCGATGTTTTGTCCACTTTGAACGGCAGCTAACAGGTGCCTGATGCACGGCGGAAAACATTCTGAATCAATTTCAGCAAACTCATCTATTTTGAACTCGGATTTTCGTTTTTCCAGATGTCGTTTGATTTCCTCAATGTGTGAAGATAGCGATTCGCGCACTCCCTCTGGAACTTCTACAGGAAGCGATGCCTGGATTTTCTCCCGTATCGCCTCTTGGAGCAACCGTGCAAACTCCTCCTTGGTCATGAGCACGTAACTTTTCTCCAACCTGCGATTTGCCAACTTCCATTTGGGGTCCCTCATCCTGCTGGCGAACCTCAGATAATCGGTGAAGTGCATTTGGAGCTCATTCCCTAGGATGGTGCAGTGGATGCCAAACTCCTTCCCCACTTCTTCTAAAAACTCAGGGGATTCGGACTTCATCTGCGCATATGCTGCCTTAGCCTCAACCAACGCACATCTTCTGGTGAGATAGTAGTCCCCTATGCACGAGATGAAAAGTCTAGCAAGTGGATAAGAGAAAAGTTCCACCTCAGCCAGGACGTCGCCGCTAAACGACTTTTTTATTTCCCCATCTATGGCTTGGACCACTCTCTCCTTTGCCCTGGTGATGACGGCTTTTCCAAACTCGCCACCGCTTAAGAAATCCTCCAGCGATTTGTCAGAGCGTTTTACATGATCGGATGCTTTGGATGTAAAAGGGTAATATGCGAGTCTTAACTCCATATTCAATCCGATTCGATTCTGGGGGCGAGTAAGTATTCAACCTTGCCCTTGCCGCCCGCTACGCTGAAGTTGATCTTAATAGGATAGTCCTTCCCAAGGTGAACCGTAACCTCGTTTGCCTTGCTGATCGCCTTGCTCATATCGCTCAGGTAATCGAGCGAGAATAGTGAACGTGCTGGACCAGATGCATCCAAACTGATCAGTTCGTCTTTAGTCAGTTGGAGCCTAACCCGATTTGTATCGCTTTCTGCTTCCATAAAAAACGTGCTCCCATCCACACCAAGCGCCAGGTGATCGCTCACCTTCTCTGCCGCCTTGATGGCAAGACGCAGGTCACTTCCTTTCAATGTCACCTTTGCAGGCAACTCCAGACTTGGCACCTTTGGCTCCTTTCGCATCGCCGCGAGGTCAATCAGCGAGAGCGTATATGCCAGCCCACCCATCTTGAGGAGCAGGTTATGTGCCTCTGGATCCAATTTGATCTCTATCTTGTCTGACCTTTCACTCATACTCAAGATGTCTACGAGCGTCTCCAGATTCAGTCCGATCTCACCATCTGTACACTCATAGGATTCGAACGCATCTGGATGAAGATCAAAAGAGATCATCGCAACGTTTGCCGGGTCCACTGCCCTGATGCTGATGCCATCTTTGCTAAGCCTAAGTTTCGCCTCATCCACGAGAGTGGAGATTGCTTCGATTGAGTCCTTCAATATGTCTGCGTTGATTACAGCCTTGAACATTTTTACACCCTTTCTCGATACTGACCTGTCGGCTTATAATTATTTTGATAACAAACAAAGGGTTCGTCCTAAGTATATCCTACGCGTATTCTCTCCAGGTTTTGCCACACTTCGTGCACCTGAAGAATCGTACCTCACCCTCATCCGCAGACCGCAGCTGACGGAGCCACCAGTATGCCTTATTATTTCCGCATTCTGGACAGCGTACCTTCGTGGTAGGCAGTCCTGCCCTCACCTCTCCCTCGATGACGGGCATCTCTTTTTCCTGCATGGGCTCTTTAGAGATAAACGGAGCTCTGCCTCTTTTTTCAGTATGCCCACACCTGCGACACTTTAACTCGCCGCCTGACGGCAACAGCATGCTACCGCATTTTGGACAGAATCTCATCGATATCCTCCTCAGCATCGCGAATCATCGGCTCGTGATCAAAAGCCAATTCAGGTAGTTCAGAAAGACCGAAGAGTGCAATTCCCTTTGCGTCCGTGTTTGGAGATGGTTCACCTCTTGCCTCTGTCAAATAGCACAGCGATATCACCCTACCCCTTGGATCCCTGTCTGGCTCAGAGTATACGCCCACCAGCTTTACGATGTCAATGTCCAATCCGGTCTCCTCTATTACCTCTCTGACCAACGCCTGCTCCACGGTTTCGCCCTTCTCGACAAAGCCACCTGGAAGCGCGTAGCAGTTCTCAAACGGCGGATTCCTTCGCCTGATCAAGACGATCTTGCCGTTTAGCAGAACTATCGCATCGACTGCCAACATCCCATCAATCAGAACCATGATAATACCCTTGATAAACCTATAACCATAATAAACTCAACTCAATAGTCTTAATAAACCTATAGCCTATAATGGTGTTGCAATGCTCGATACTTTCCTCTGGATGGCACTCGGATTATTCATAATCGCATCGCTCATACCCAGAAACAAGAAGCCCTCATTCTTGGTAGGCGCCCTTGGGTGGTCATTTTTTACGATATACTGGGCCATAGAACCAACCTATTATCTGGGGATAGGGGATTTTTACAACGCAGCGCTGACATTTTTGACCAGCATATTCTGCGTATTCATTGCGTTCTTCAACGCCAAGGCATATCTCTCGGAGGCGTCGAAGACGTTGCACATCATTACATGTGCAGCTGCAATTGGTGGTGTATTCTATTTCTCGTTCGCCGAGGTTTTCATGTTGAATGCATGTCTAATAGGTACTGTGACCAGCCAAACGGTCTGGATTTTGAATGCGTTGGACGTCCCGGCGACATTCTCGGGTGAGCACATCTTTGTCAATCACTGCGACATCGAAATAATCCTTGCATGTACAGGCATCGAAAGCATGGCATTGTTCGCAGGGGTGATAGGAGCGGTTGGAGCGCCCGTCAAGCGCAGGGCCAAGGCTTTCATGGTCTCCGTGCCCGTGATATATGTGCTGAACCTACTCAGAAACGTGTTCGTCGTGGTGGCATCTGGCTATCAGTGGTTCGGTCCTGTGGATAAGAGCTTCTACATAGCGCACCACATCATCGCAAAGATTGGTTCAACCGTAGCGCTGTTCATTATAGCGTACGCCGTGCTGCGAATCCTGCCCGAACTGGTGGATTTGATCGCAGATGTTGCGAGGATGTTCAAAAATCTTGGAGGGAGTTGATGCTGGCAAAGGGTTCGATTAATTGGATCTTGATGCCGCTGATCATAGCAGTCGGTGCTGGGCTCCTAAAGTTGTACCCGATCACGGTCATCGGCATCGCAGGGGCAATCCTTTTCATGATCTTTTTTAGGGACCCTGAAAGAGTCTCGCCAAGAGATGGCATGGTCTCGCCTGCAGACGGTGTGGTGCTTAGCGCTGGCAAAAAGGTGAGCATATTTATGAGGTTTAGGGATGTTCATGTTAACAGGGCGCCCCTGCAGGGTGTTGTGAAGAAAATCGAATACAAAAAGGGAGAGCATACGCCTGCATTTTCAAAGGGCTCGAGCGAAAACGAGCGAAACAGGGTTACAATAGAAACTGAATACGGAGACGTAATCGTGACCCAGATTGCGGGCATTCTAGCAAGAAGAATCGTTTGTTACGTAAAAGAGGGAGAGGTCATAGCGAGGGGTCAGAGGATAGGCATGATTAGGTTTGGTTCAAGAGTGGATGTGACGATTCCAGACGCGCTCAAGGTCGTCGTTGAAAAAGGCGACAAAGTTAGAGCAGGAGAGTCGATAATCGCGAGGTTGGGATGAGCGAAAATATACTCAGGATGATTAAACTGCCGGATTTGGTGACGGTTGTAAACGCACTTCTGGGCTTCACAGCCATACTGATGGTGGCGCATGGAAACATATCAAGCGCTGCAGCGTTGGTCGTACTCGCAGCCGTGGCGGATGGAGTGGATGGCATTCTGGCGAGAAAAATTGAGCACTGCGCCTTCGGAATAAATCTGGATTCATTGGCAGATTTGATCTCGTTCGGGGTGGCGCCCGCCATGATGGGGTATCTATTGATGAAGGAAGTTAGCCCTTATGTGGCATCTGCCCTTTCAGCCGCGTATCTGGTCTGCGGCACCTTGAGGTTGGCCAGGTTCAACGTTTTGGCAAAAACGGATGTGTTTCTCGGGCTTCCGATTACAGCGTGTGGCATATGGGTTGCGCTATTGGTCATGGCGAGGGGTCACGCATTGGTTCTCACAGGGTCATTTGTAATTTTGCCGATATTAATGGTCAGCGATATCGGATACAGCAAAATCAGGGATAAAAGAGTCATGATTCCGGCTGGAGTCGTGCTCATCACATCTGTAGTATCCTACGTGGCGCTCAGGGAGCTGTACTGGTGCATCATCATGGGGCTCATAGTGATGGGGTGCTACATCCTCAGTCCATTGGCGTTGAGGAGGGGGGCATGACACTCGATAAAGAGCGGGCGCTATTTGAGGTTGGAATCAAGCTGGGGGCGCTGTATCACCAATATGTTGGGATGCCCATAAATCCTGATATGCTGGACGAGTTGGAGCGTGTGATCGAAAAAAGCGTTTCGCTACAGCCATATGTGAAAAACGTCAAGGTGTCGATAGACAGGGAGATGGTGCAGAAGGGTCTCAACGAGTTTGGCTACTGCGAATTAGAGGGAAAAATGCTGGATGTCAGGGTCGAGGTGCAGTATAAATCCGCAAAGGTGGTGGGAAGGATAAAATACGATGAAGCGCGCGATTACCCGATGATGTTTGTGGAAGAATAAGATTACATAGAGAGTTGTCAGGGAGAGCAACCCAAAATACCA
>JAUWXC010000127.1 GCA_030616565.1 Methanocellales archaeon
AGATTGGGCACTTTTTTGTATCTCCAATGGATCGTCGTTTCCTACATCCAACACGTGAACGCCTGCTTGCCTTGTGTGTGCCCAGTTCGAGTCCGTCGCTACGATTTGTCCCGCTTTAATCACTTCATATTTCTCCTCTAAGTCAATGGCTCCAGTAGGACATACATCCACACATGCACCGCACTTATCGCATAAATCGCTGATTGAGTAGATTACATCGGGCAGGATTGCGTGTTTCGCGCATGCCCCCTCACACAAGCCACATGAGATGCATTTTTCTGGGTCGATTGGATTCTTCATTATTTCCACGGAAAAGTCGCCCATTTTTCCCTTCACGGTTTTTACGGACCCGAGGTGAACATCAATATCATCTAGAGCAGCTGAACACTTTTCGGTTTGGAGATGGACGTTGGCAAATCTCGAAAGGTCTTTAGCTACTTTTATTCCGATGGGCGTCTCTCCTGCTACCAACACATCGTATCCAACGTCTATGCTGAGCTTTTCGCTTTTCGGTCTGGTTTTCGTTCGATGAATCGCGGCCTTGATCAAGCGACTTGCCTTCTCCGTCGCATCCTCTGCGGTATGAACCCACCCACAATGCTCTCTAAGGTTTAGTAGGACGAGGGCACCGCTCTTTAGCCCCATATTTTCGATTACTTCTTCAAAAATTCGCTTTTTAGAGGTGCATCCTATGAGGGTTGCGTCAAGCTCCTTCCGCCTGATGTCGTCTATAATGTACGCTAAACCATCCTCTTGGCACAATCTATCATGGACCTCGATGACCTTTACACCCTCTATGTCCGTGATGCTCTTCTTGAGACTCCTGTAGTCGATGCTCGATGTCTTGGCGCATGTACAGAGGAAAACCCCGATCTTCATGTTACCGCCCCTTCAATTGCGCTCATAGAATATAACGCTTATGAGTTTCACATAAAATCGACAAGGCCCATCTGCTTTGATTTGTCGCCCTCAAATAACGAGCGGACCTCAAGTGCGATCAATTTCAATCGCTGCTTTGTATAACTCGAAACATCATATTCTTCTGCGATTTTCAGCGATACGTCCAGGTACTTTTTCACTGCCCCTTCATGTACCGTTAAGATGATTCTACCACCGCATTTCGGGCATGTTCCCCTGAGCGGCGGACGCCTGAACTTTGCATTGCACTTGACGCACCTCACTTTTTGCCGTGAGAACGCGCGTAGATTGCCTATCAAATCGGGCAGAAAATGCGAGGTGATCACGCGTTCAGCAACGTCCTTTGCATCCACCGCCCTTACCTTCTTTGCCAGTCTTAGCTGCGCCTCCATCTTTTCGACCATGGCGCCTAACGTCTTGTATGCGCTATGGGTAGGACCTGCAGCGATATTTGACGTCTCATGCGTGTATCCAAAACCCACGTATTGTGCCGGTGTACCCAGCCGCGCCCCCACCAAATCCATTTTTGATTCTATTTCCTTTGGGTTTGCATAGCGCAGGGTCGCCTCGTAAAACTCGAGAGGGTATCTCTGCACAAGATCGATGTTGTGCGCCTCGCTGTCAACCTCGCTTGGATATATCCTCGTCGTGAGCACGAGCGGTGCGTCCATTTTCCCTCCCCGGCGCTCTGGCAGGTACGAGCGCGAAAAGTTGAGCAGACCATCTATGAGGAGCATCACACAATCCTCGTCGCCATCACAGTTACGACGCTTCGCTGCATGGAAAAAGGGGTGAGCATATCCTACGGAGGCATCTGTAAAGCCGAGCATTCGTCCCAAAACGCCAGCAGATGTATGTGGAGCGAGTCCGATGATGAGTTGTCCAATCAAATCATCTCTCGATTGTGCCCGATAATACGGCTCAACCCCATAATATTTTGTCAGCAAATCATCTATGAAGTTCGCAGTGCGGAGCAGATAATCGCCGGCGTCCTTTGACAGAATCACATCCTGTGGTTTGAGTTCGACTATTTGGTCCTCATCAACAAGGGGTTTGCCATTATGATCGGCGCCATAACCGAGGGTTTTGAGTTTTTCTATGGACGTGCCAATCTCCTTGGGTCTGAAATGAGTGAGTGGCAGGTCCGTGAGATCGTATCGAACCGTGCCGTCCTTGAAGACACATATATCGTGCTTTGCCCTGAGAATTCCCTTTTCCAATGGCTCCGGCGTCTTGTCCTTGGAGATCAAGCCACTCACGCCCTTTACACCAATGTCATTGTGCTCATCCAGGCGGTCTAGCGCCATGGAATATATCGACCTGAAATCGATGGTTTGTCTTTTGATGGATGTGGTTGCCGTATTGCAGCGCGGACAAAATTCCCTGTCTCCGGCGGATATATTGCACTTAGGACAGAATAGCATCGGCTGCGTTCGTCCACCGCAGCCACATCTGGGCTCAAAGGTCGTTTTACCACAGCTGGTGCATTTTCTGGCTCCCATTTCAACCTCTAGCTCCCCTTTTTTGTCATTCAACGATTTCGTATGATTGTGCGCATCCTGGAGAGAGCGCCTTCTGCCGCCGGCTTCACCTATGGGAAATAGCACATGCACGGGTGGGTGCATCTCCCGCTTCTTGGATTTTTCTGGCCTGCCCATCCTGCCGCCTATTCTGATGGGTGCACGCTCCCTGATTAGGATACCGCTTAGGGTAGAGACTGCATCAACC
>JAUWXC010000092.1 GCA_030616565.1 Methanocellales archaeon
ATGGATGCAATGCGCTCTATATCAAAATCAAGACCGTTCATCTGCACTCCGCTTGATGATGACTTTGCCCTCAGAAACGTCAACTTCAACTAATGCCTTTGCGTCGTAGCCCATCTTCCTGATCTCCTCAATGCCCTCGTCCCTGCTGAACACGACGAAGATGTCCTTGATTTCCGCGCCAGCGGTCTTGAGCGCTTCGATCGTTGCCCGCATCGTTCCACCAGTAGAAATGACGTCATCGACTATCAGCACTTTATCTCCTCTATGAATACCATTCAGGTATAACTCGCCCTTTGAATAGCCAGTCACCTGATGTACGGCGATTTCACCGGGCAACCCGTATCCCTTTTTCCTGATGATCACCAAGGGTATACCCGTCGCTAACGAGAGGGCTGTTCCGATATGAATCCCCATCGCCTCTATCGTGACGATTCTGTCCACGTTTGTATCCGCGTTTTTAGCAATGTAGGATGTTATCTCTTCGATGAGACCTGGTTGTAACTCCGGTACGCCATCGGTTATGGGATGGACGAAGTAATGATACTCTCCTCTTTTAACGATAGGCACACCTTTCAGCGATGCCTTTAGTATATCCAACATCATCTCACTCCCAGTATCTCTCTTAAATCGGTGAGAAACATATTCAAGATTTCCTCTGTTGTGTGAGGCATGATAACCAGTCGCAGAGATTTGGGGCTTACTGTAGTGGATACATACCAGTTTCGCTCTCTGAGTTTGGATGCAACCTCGTCTGGAGAATTAACTTGCAACGCGATGACGTTGGTCACCGGTTGAATGACGGGGCGAATGCCCATATCAGCCGCCTCTTTTTCGATCATCGAGACCGATTTCATGCAGCGCGCTACGATGTGTTTATACCCGCTTCGTCCAAGATGTTTGAAAACAGCATATGTCGCTGCTATGGACGCACCGGTCCTTGTCCCTGCAAGCGTGTGCTGAACTCTCGAAGCCAAATATGGCGTTGAGACAGCAAGTGCGCCCAAGCACGCCTTATCCCTGAAGAGTAGAGCACTGGAAGGGATGGTGCTGGCGCCCATCTTGTGTGGATCGACGGTAAGCGATGATACTCCTTTTACCTTGAAATCGAATGGATATTCTTCGTCTAAAAATGGAATTACAAGACCACCAAATGCAGCATCCACATGCAGGAATAGGCCATGGGATAATGCGATCCTTGCCAACTCATCTATTGGATCGATTTGCCCAAACTCGGTGGTGCCCGCTATTCCAACAAGAGCGATGGTATTTTCATCGATCAGCATCTCCACAGACGCTGGGTCCACCTTGAGATTTTCGTCCAGCTGGGCTTTTTTGAGTGTTATACCCAGAATATCTGCAGCCTTATCAAATGAGAAGTGCGCTGACTCGGGGATGATGATATTAGGGTGTTCCTTTCGGTTTAGGTTTCTTGCCGCTCTGAGCGCCTGAATATTTGACCCTGTGCCACCGGTCGTGATATAACCATGAGCATTTGGCGCATGTAGGAGAGAGCCGAGCATTGCTATTACGCTCTCCTCAATCTCCTCGGTGCCCGGAAAAAGGGTTGGGTCGCCCAGATTTGTTTCTATAAACTCCATGTGTGCTTGGATTGCCAATGGATGGGGCATGGTGCACATCGAGCTGAATACTCGCTCAAATGGCACATCCTTCTCTTTGATTCTGCCCAAAAGGTCAAGGACCTTGCCTTCTGCAACCCCAGTTTCATCCATCGCTTACCCCTGCAATGATTTCCTTGCGGTATTGAGAAGTATTCGCTGCTCCGTCCTGGCAACCATCTCCCGAACCGACTCAACGGCATCGATGTTTGCGGAGATGCTGGAAATGCCCATCTCCACCAACTTCTGTGCCATCTGGGGATATGACCCGGCCTGCCCACAGATGGATGTTTTCACACCCGCTTTATTGCACTCGGCAATCACATGTTCGATGAGTTTCAGAACCGCAGGATGGGTCTCGTCATACAAATAGGCCACGTTCTCGTTGTTTCTGTCTACTGCCAGCGTATATTGTGTTAGATCATTGGTGCCGAACGACACGAAGTCCAAGCCTTCTTTAATAAATTGGTCGATGACCAGCGCAGACGCAGGGGTTTCGACCATTATGCCTATCTCGATTTTATCCAGGTTCAATCCAACCTCTCTCACGAGGACTTTGGCCCTACGCAACTCTTCCGGATGTTGTACCAGCGGCAGCATGATTCCAACATTGTTATACCCCACCTCATACAGCTTTTTGAACGCCTGTAGCTCAAGCTTGAAGTGCTCTGCCTCGGTCAAGTCCCGCCGAATACCTCTCCAGCCCAGCATTGGATTCGGTTCCTCTGGCTCATTCTCGCCACCTTTCATGCTCCTGAACTCGTCCGTCGGGGCATCAAGCGTCCTGACCCATACCGGCTTTGGATAAAAGGCGTCAGCGACAGTTTGAATTCCCTTGACCAATTCAGCCACGTATTCATCTGATTTGCCCTCTTTGATGTATAGCAGAGGGTGCTTGTTTAATCCCAGGATCATGTGCTCGATCCTGAGCAGCCCTACGCCATCGGCCCCTGTTGCCGCTGCTTTCTGTGCCGCCTCTGGAATGGATATGTTCACCTTCACCTCTGTCACTGTAATGGGCTTTGCTTTTGTGATTGTAGGAGCGACCGTGGGCTTCTCCTCAACTCGTTCCAACACTCCTTCATACACATGTCCCTTCTCACCATCTACTGTCACCATCATGTCATCTTTCAGCACCTTTGTAGCCTCCTTGGTACCCACGATGGCGGGTGTTCCAAGCTCACGTGATACGATGGCAGCATGACAAGTTAGCCCGCCCTCGTCGGTTATGATCGCTGCCGCCCTCTTCATGGCTGGAACCATGTCAGGGGTGGTCATGGTGGTGACCAGAATGCCCCCCTCATTGACCGTATCCAATTCATCGAGTCGCATCACGATTCTCACTTTCCCGTGTGCAAGACCTGGCGAGGCACCGAGTCCTTCCAAGATCACTTTTCCAGTAACCTTCGCCGCCTTTTTAGCTGGTGTCTTCTGAATCGTCGTGATCGGCCTAGACTGCAACATATGAATTTTTCCTTTCTCTATCGCCCATTCGACGTCCTGCGGAGAGCCGTAATGTCCCTCAACCAGCTCTCCAAACTCGGTTAGCTTCAACACCTCATCATCGCTCAGAACGGGTTTATCCACCAAATTCTTGGGCGTCTCCTTCTTGATGGTGTGCCCTGTCTTGGGATCTCTGACGTGCATGATGTTCTTGCTCGAAATCTTGCGCTGGATGATGTTTCCCGTGCGCCTGTCAACCACATAGTTATCTGGAGAGACCGCTCCGGAGACGACGGTTTCGCCCAATCCCCAGCTTGCTTCTATAACGCTCAACAGCTCGCCAGATGTGGGGTGAGATGTGAACATGACGCCTGCCTTCTCAGCATCCACCATTTTCTGGATGATGGTGGAGATGTAAACGTGCCTGTGGTCGAAACCCTGCTTGACCCTGTAGAATATCGCCCTCGCACCGTATAGCGATGCCCAGCACTGTTTGACCGCATCCACAACGGCTTTTCCGCCAGATATGTTCAGCAAGGTATCCTGCTGACCTGCAAAGGATGCACCCGGCAAATCTTCTGCAGTGGCGCTGGACCTGACGGCAACAAAGACGTTTTTGCCCTCCCTTCTGCACAACTCCTCGTACGCATCCAATATCTCTTTCTCGATGTCGGATGACAACTTGGTGTTCAGAATCAAATCCTTGGCAGCTTTCTCAGCATTCTTTAACGCCTTAGGATCGTCGACATCTACCTCCAGCGACTTGAACAGTTTATCAGCTATCTTGGTTTCCTCTATGAACCGCTTAAACGTGGGTGCCGTCACCGC
>JAUWXC010000116.1 GCA_030616565.1 Methanocellales archaeon
ACATCGCCTGGGTGTGATGATATGCGGGATTTGAACTCCACCGGTCCCCGGTCGAGCACGGCTTCGCTCGCATCGTTTGCGAGTTGCGCACCCCTTTTTATCCCGTTATGGCGTCTTCTCATCACATCACACCTTAAGATAACCTCTAATCAAATCGTATCTGTCTACGATGCCGACTAGTTTGTCGTTCGCGATAACGGGCAACCTTCCAATATCGTGCGTCAGCATCAACTCAATGGCCTCTTTCAAACTGGTCTCAGGACGAATTGTGTGCACAGGAGTGTTCATTATCTTTTCCACCGGCGGTGAACTGCCCATTCGTCCACCATGCTCGTTCTCCTTGCCCATTCTAGCATAACCAGCCTTAATAATGTCCCGGCGAGTGACCATCCCTATGAGTTTTCCTCTTTTGATGACAGGAAAGCCGCTATATCCGAATTCATCCATGTTTGCCCAAACTTTAGAGACAGGATCTTTAGGGTGACATACTTTTACATCCGTACTCATCGCTTCCCCAACCGTTTTGACTGGTACCTTCCCTAGATTTATGTGTTTGAATATGTCAACAATGCTGACGATGCCAACCAATGTCCGATCGTGAATCGATTTTACCACCGGTACCCTGCCCAATTTCGCTGTAAGCATGACCTGGGCTACTTCCAGCACATCCATATCGGGTGTAATTGTCGGGCATTCCAGGGCAAATCCCTTGACGGTCACGTTGGACTTTGTGGACGTTACCTTCAGTACGTCTTGTCTGGTTATGACCCCCGTCACCCTTTTTTCGTCATCAACAACCGGCAGACTCCTGAAATGACGATCCCGAATCAACTGGCGCGCTTTGGTCATGAACTCGGTGCCTTTGATAAATACGGGACTTGAGGACATCACATCCTGTATTTTTATGAGAATCCTCCTCCTATCGGGATATCTCGTCTTTACAACTCTCACAAACCAGTATCCCGTTCACCATTTCCAGGGCATCTGAGAGCTCTCCGCATCTCTCACAAATGCCTTGTTCGAGTCCTTTTCCAAGCCTGAATGAAATATGCTCGCGGTTCATCTCGATTAAATTTGAAAGAATGTCAGCAAGCCCGGATGAGATTGCAATCATGTCGGTATCGGTGATGATGCCGACTAGTTTGTCGTTCTCGATAACGGGCAATCTTCTGATGTCCAATTCTGCCATTTTTCGCGCCGCCTTGTCTATGCTGTCATCTGGTGATACGGTAACAAGTGGCTGCGTCATCAGGTCCTTGAGCGTGGCAGAACTTGGCTTTAGGTCTTTCGAGACGATTTTTCGCACCATATCTCGCTCTGTCACGATGCCCACGGGTTCACCCTTGTCGGTTATGATAAGGGTCCCTACATTATGTGCGATCATTTTTTGCCCTGCATCCGATGCCTTCATATCGCTTTCGGCTGTGATGACACCTTTTGTCATGATGTCTCGCACTGGCATTCTGGTTTCCATGTCGTCTTCCTCCTTGTTACCATTTATTATTCTATGCTTTACCTATAAAACAATCGCGACCCGTTCGGTGCAATAAAAATATATATGGCGACCGGAACATATACCTATGTGATGTCTTCTCTAGAGGGGGGAGAATGGGAGTAATAGAAAAAATTAAGAAAAATTTGCCCTCCTGGGCCAAAAAGATTTTTAAGAAGAAGAGGGCACGCGTCGGCATTTATGGCCCGCCAAATGCTGGGAAAACTACCCTCGCCAATAGAATCATCAGGGATTGGAGCGGGGATGCAATAGGTCCTGTATCGGAAATACCACACGAAACCCGCAGGGCGAGGAGGAAGGAAGGGGTAGTGGTCAATGCCAATGGCGCAACCATAGCCCTAGATATCGTAGACACACCCGGTTTGGCGACAAAAATCGATTTTCATGATTTTATGGCCTATGGATTGGACGAAGAGGAGGCCAAGCGTAGGGCAAAGGAGGCGACGGAAGGAGTAATAGAAGCGATCAAATGGCTGGATGATTTGGACGGAGTCCTGTTGATCATGGACGCAACCGAGGACCCGTTTACGCAGGTGAATGTCACGGTCATTGGCAACATGGAGGCAAGAGAATTGCCCTTGTTGATCATAGCGAATAAGATAGATTTGCCAGAAGCTTCACCGGCGAGGATTAAAAGTGCATTTCCACAACATACCGTAATTCCCATATCCGCTCTTGAGGGGTACAATGTGGACAAACTTTATGAATCGATAGCAAATCACTTCGGGTGATGTAGGATGAGCAAGAAGAAAACCAAGAAGAGACGGACTAAAAAGTCAGATACCCAGAAAGGAATTAGAATAGATATCATCTCGAAGGATCGTCTTTCAGCTATGGCACCAATGGAAAAGATCAGGCTCATCCTCGATATGGTCAGAAGCGGCAGCATTGTGATCCTCGAGAGAGGTCTTACTCCAGAAGAAGAGGCGAAGTTGATCGAGATGACCATGACCGAAATCACACCAGACGACTTTTCCGGCATTGAAATCGAAAGCTATCCCGGTAAACAGAGAACTACCTTTCTGGGCAAACTTTTGGGCAAAACGATGTTCGAAACGCGGCTTACCGTAGTCGGGGCGGCGGACCAGCTCAAGACCCTGAAGAGGGATCATGATTTTATCAGCGCACTAGTATCTGTGCGGTCATGAGGTAGAATGCCACACAAATGCACCAGATGTGGAAAAATATTCAAGGAGGGTGCATCCGAAATTCTAAGTGGGTGTCCCAGTTGCGGATGGAATAAATTTCTTTATGTAACTGGTGCTGAGACGTCAGAATCAGAGGCAATAGACATCGACGAACTGATAAGTAAAGCGGAGGTCAAGGAGAGAAAAAAACCCAAAGACATCGATTCTCATAGGGTCGAGAGCGTAAAAATAGTCGGTCCTGGTTCATATGAACTTAACATAGAGTCGCTTCTTGATAGACCGGAGATCATCATGGCGCTGAAAGAAGAGGGGACATACATGGTTCATCTGCCATCTATTTTTGGAGA
>JAUWXC010000027.1 GCA_030616565.1 Methanocellales archaeon
GCATCGATATACTCTACCACGCCTTGGGCAACCAAATCCTCAAATGTGGTCTTGTCATCTTTCAACTGCTGCGTGTGCTCCTCGGTTAAGAGCAGTTTACCATCTTCTACGATGATGAGTGGTCTTCTCGCCCTACCGGTGTCTGAATTTATTATTATTTCGTGAGTTTTCGGATGGTATGCAATGTTAATCTGGTTGGAAATCGTTCCATTTCGCCTTTTTGCCCTTATATCTTTCACGAACCCTATAGGGTCATCGTGCGTTCCGATGAGCGCCCCATCCACGAACACCCTACTTTTTCTCTTTGGCGCCTCTCCATTGAACTCTCTCTTCAGAGGTTTGACACCGAGCTCATATGGCATGGTCTTTATTATGTTGGCATCTTCTACACCAATCGACAGTTCCACTGTTTGAGCAAAGTTCTTGACCAGGCCACAATTGGGACCTTCTGGCGTCTCAGAAGGACATATCCTACCCCACTGCGTTGGGTGCAGATCCCTAGCCTCGAAATGCGGCTGTGATCTCGATAAGGGAGATATAACCCTGCGCAGGTGTGACAGCATCGCCATGTAGTCAGTTCTATCAAGTAATTGCGAAACCCCGGTTCGTCCGCCAACCCAGTTGCCCGTAGCCAAGGGGTGCATCAGTCTTTCTGTCAGCACATCTGCTCTCACTGCTGTTTGAATACTGAGCTCCCGATTCCTGATGCTTGCCCTTTCCAATTGATATTTAATATCTCTAGTAAGACGGTTAAACGAAACCCGAAATAGGTCTTCCATCAAATCGCTAGCGAGCTTGAGTCGCTTGTTGGAATAGTGGTCTTTGTCGTCTTCTCCTCTTCTTCCAAGGGCAAGTTCAAAACACGCTTCGGCCATTCGTCCGAGGAAATGCGCCTTTGCGAGTCTACTTCCTTCATCATCACCCAGGTGAGGGAGTAGATATCTATCAATCACGTAATTTGCTCGTTTTCTTTGGTAATCTTTTGCTTGACCGGCTGCCACCCGTTTGCCCAACTTATCCATTGCCTCTTCTGGCGTCTCAACTTCGGCCTCCTCCAGATTTTCCAGCATGAACTTCACTATTTCCGGGTCATCTGATACGGCATTCACAACCTCTTGGTCGCTCTCCAAACCAAGCGCCCTTACCAGAGTAACAAAATTGATCCTTCCTGCTACCGATGGAAATGACACCTCGAGTATGGAGTCGCGCCCCCTCTCTACGATGACCAGTGCCCTGTATCCACGTCGTTGAGAGAAGACCTTAGCCACTTCAATTTTATCACCATACCTATCATCAAATTCCACGAGAATTTTGTTTGGTGCCAGGTCTTCTAGGCTTATTATGGCTCGTTCAGCACCATTTATGATAAAATAGCCACCCGGGTCCAATGGGTCCTCACCTAATCTGGCCATCTCATCGGGCGAGAGTCGGTTTAGGTTGCATTTATTTGACCGCAACATGGTGGGAAGCGTACCGATCTCCGTTTCAACTTCATCATCCTCCTCGATCTCACCGCTTTCATGATACTCTTTAACTATGATCATGTTGAGATTAACTGGCGAAGCGTATGTGACGTTCCTTAACCGTGCTTCAGTTGGGAATAACTCTTCGCGTGAGCCGTCCGCCTCCTTAACCATCGGACTTCTGACCCTTATTTTTCCGAGTTTGACATATACTTTGTATCCCTCTTTTTCAATATCCGTCTCAATTACACTCTGCTCGTCGATGATTTTCTGGAGTCCTACATCAAGGAATTTGTTGAACGAGTTGATATGGTGCTGAGCGATCTTCTCTCTGGTGAAGTATGCCTTTGATAAAATTCTCCTATCTAACATGATCCTCCTAATCAATCACCAATCGATATGCTATTGATTTGCCGGCTGTAGGGCTATCCCTAATGATCTTAACGACATCTCCAGATTTGGCGTCTGTCTCTTTACAAATAGGATCCACACTCTTAATTTTTGGCAACTGCTCTTTGATAATATTATATTTAGTTAAGAGTGCCCCTACATCTTTTTTTGAGATTATTACGTGTTCAGGTACCATCTCGTGGTCGAGCACATTAAATTTTTTCACACATCACCCTCGCATGTAGACGGGCTCGAAGGGATTTGAACCCTTGGCCGCCTGGTCTCTTTCCACAACCTTGCAGAAATGACCTTTCTTTAAAAGTTTGGTTAAAAGCCAGGTGCTCTGCCTAACTGAGCTACGAGCCCTTCTTTTGAGCTTCTGCTCAAAGATGGATATGCGACATTCAAGCTCAGATACATTTACAACTCCAGACAAACCCTCACCATTGTTGTAGAAACCGGTTGAACGCACCGCTAATGCAATGCATTTATATCATTTAAACCTTTCTCTCTCTACAGCAAGTTTGACGGAAAATATAATCTCTTCACATACATTATAACCTTTTCGATGCCATGAAAATAAGATTTCTCGGGGGAGGTAGGGAAGTTGGAAGATCAGCGATCCTCGTAGATGACATCCTCTTGGATTATGGGATGAAGCCATGCGATCCTCCATTATACCCATTTAATGGCTTATGTCCGTCATCGGTCATCGTATCGCATGCTCATCTGGACCATTCCGGCGTGGTTGCAAACCTGATGGACTTAAAGCCCAAGGTATTCATGACACCGGTCACGCGCGATTTGTCGTTATTATTAGCTCATGACACGCTGAAAATCTCTAAACGACAAGGCATTTTTCCGTTTGAGGTGGAGGATGTGCAAATCTTGATGCAACGAGTCCAGCCGGTAACATATCTGGATGATTGCCGGGTGGACGGCTACTCGGCCAGACTTTTTGATGCAGGACACATCCCTGGAAGTGCTTCCATTTATCTTGATGGCGAGAAACGACTGCTTTATACAGGTGACATCAACACGCTGAATACGAGATTGTTAAATGGAGCAGACACCAACTATCTAGATGTGGATGTGCTGATCATCGAGAGCACGTATTTTGGGAAAATTCACCCTGATAGAAAAGAATTGGAACGCCAATTCGTCGAATCGGTCATTCAGACGCTAGACGATGGTGGAAGCGCAATACTCCCGTGCTTTGCAATAGGGAGGACGCAGGAAATCCTGATGATTCTGGATGCGTATGGTCTCAGTCCGTATGTGGACGGGATGGGTGTGGATGTGCAGCAAATATTCGAGAGACATCCTTCTTATTTGAGGGATATTGATGAACTTCAGGATGCGTTAGACAATGCCAAGGTCGTCGAGCCCGAGCACCGCTCCTCGATACTCAAAGAACCATCCATTATCGTCACCACGGCAGGGATGCTAAATGGGGGGCCGGTGCTTTACTATCTGGGCAAGGTGCATGACGACCCAAGAAGCAAGGTTCTTCTGACAGGGTATCAAGTAGAAGGAACCAATGGGTGGAATGCGCTGGAAAGAGGGTGTGTGGAAATAGATGGTGAGACGATACCGCTCAACCTGCAGGTTGAGTATTATGACTTTTCCGCTCACGCCGATGATGTGGGACTGAAGGATATCGTTAAACGATGCAAAAATGCTGAAATTGTCTTCACCGTGCATGGAGACAATACAGAAGACTTTGCTCAGTGGATCAGGGAGAATTGCAACTGCGATGCGATTGCGCCGAAAAACGGGGATGAAATTATACTGGACTAAAATTGAGCCACATTGACCACATTGTTTTTATATTATAGTTATGATGTGTTTTTTAATTGCCAATGATTACTAAAGGTGGAATCGGATATGACTGAATACGCAGTCCTTTGCGAACGATGCAAAAACCACGTAATGGACGACATCTCCCGTGAGGATTATGGTGCAGGTCTCACAGTTTTGGAACTATGGAAGAGAGAGAACCGACCAGGGATTCCACACTGTTCAAAGTGCTGGTGCACGAGTTTGTCCATTCAAGAAAGGAAGTAATCAAATAAAAAAATGAGTTGGTAGTCTAATTGACTAACAACTCCTACTTTCTATCTAAGAATCTAGAGTTAACCTATGCCACTTCGGCTATAGCGAATCGACGCATGACTTTGGTAACCTTAATCTTAACTTCGTCGCCTACCTTCGTGTTTGGGACAAATATCACAAATCCCTCGATGCGAGCGATTCCGTCCCCTTCTCTAGCAGTGTCCTCTATTTTTACGTCGTACGTTTCCCCCTCTTTTACCGGGGCACTTGATTCATTTCTATACAAAACTTACACCTCTATATCTCTGTATACATGACACGTGTCATGTTGTTAACAGAAATACCATTGGGGTTTATAAAGGTTTGGCTGATAATTGAGAGTCGGTGGTAAATGTGGCTAAAGTGCTTCAACAACTATTTGTGTATGAACGAGACGCCAGCAGAATCGAACTGATAATCCGCATCTTTTATTCAATGGCGATAAACTTGGTACTGGGCGCGTATGGTTTCATTGCAAGCATATGTCTGTTTATTCAATGGTTTGTGATATTGATACTTGGGCGCAGGAGCGAGTCGTTGAGCAATTTTATCAAAGGGTATCTGGAATATCGCGTGTCGATACTATCCTATACCAATTGGATGACCGATAAGCGGCCAGGTATCATGCCAAAAGCAGTAGAGGTACATATAAAGAAATAGGGGCTAACGTATCCTCCACTTCACCAAAATACTCTCATCCATCTGCTCAACGCTCAATAACTCCAATTTCATTGGGTCGACGAACCCTGTTCCATCCACGAGTGTGGGGGCGCTCTCACCACCAATGATCATATTTCCGATGTACACGTAGATCTCATCGACCAGCCCTTCGGAAATCAGCCCCCAGTTGAGCGTTGCGCCGCCTTCCACCATCAGTCTATTTACACCTCTACTTTTCAATTCACCAAGCAATTCTGGCAGTGAAACGCGCTTGTCGCCAGCTGTGATAACCTCCGCCTTTTCCCTCAGCGCCTCAACTCTTTCATGAAGCGCAGATTTGGACACAGCGATAATTGTTGGACCGCCCTTTCTGGTGATAACCTCTGCATCCACGGGCGTTCGCGCCATGCTGTCCACAACTATTCGAGTCGGATTTTTTTCTCCTGACTTCACGGTTAAACCAGGGTTATCTGCCAGAACCGTGCCTATGCCGACCATTATGGCGTCTGCGCTCGCCCTTAGTTCGTCAACCCGCTTCATGTCAGCATCGCTCGATATTCTTATTTGCTTGCGCTCATACGTGGATATCTTTCCATCAGCGCTCATTGCAGCATTGATAAAGACAAAAGGTCTGGATTTCATTTCTCGCCTCCAGATCTCTCGTGGTAAAACAAATATTCCTGGGCATAGCCAGCATATTTTCCGAAATACTCCCTTGCCAGCTCGCGGATTTTGTCGTCGGATATGTTTTCGTCTTGGAAATATTCCCGTCGCATGAATCTTCTTATATGTACGTCGATTGGAAACGCCTCCAACTTGTCTAATGAAAATAGTAGGACACAATCAGCGACTTTATGCCCCACGCCCCGCAGAGTCATCAGCTCCTCTTTGGCATCCAGATAACTATACTTTTTCAGTCTTTCTAAATCAAAATTATTTCCACCTACCAGTTTGGCTATTTCCAAAATCTCTCTTGCTTGCTTTTTGCCATACCGAAATCCACATATTCCCAATTTGTCCAAAGTAGCTTCTGCGACCATATCTGGTTCAGGAAAAGTATACTCTATATGACCATCGGACTTAATCACATTTCCAAAATTTTTCGAAAGATTAAAAATTACGCTCTTTATTTTCTTAATTGGAGCATTGCGTGAGCACACATAAGAAACCAGGCATTCCCAGGGGTCTTGCCTGATCAGTCGCAAACCCCTGTATTTGGCGATAACTTTCTTCATCAATTTATCTTTGCCAATGTGCTTGTATATGTTTTCCATGTCATCTTCCAACCTAAAATAACTCACGATTTCTTCCGCAGCAAGATTTGACTTTGCAACTAGGACATCACCTTTCTGCTTTACCGAGATGACGGAGTCCTTCACAACGCCCATCCATTCGCCCCCTCTTTTCTGCCACCTAAAGACCTGACCACAGCGCAGCGTATAATCGAGATTGAAGACATGGGCTGGTATTCTGTGCATTTTCATTTGATTCCTCTTTTGAACTTTTGTAGCATGTTAGTTTAAGAAGGTTCTGAAATCTACTTGGGGTGATAAACTACCAGTCTCACAGAATCAAATGGTCTCTTCTCATAACCGATTTCTTGTAAAAAGATGTCTAAATGCTCAGCAGTCCACTTTGATAAGATAAAAACGAGATTTTCATGATCTTTAACTACTCTATCAATAGTTCCTTCGTTAATCTCTATTGGAAATTCTGCTAGAATGAAATTGTGTTCTCTTATATGCCAAAGAAGTGGCCAGTAAACTGGAATAGGATCCCCACTCCCTGGAACAACGATGACGGTAGCTTTAAACTTCCCACCTGTGACTTCTTTCACGTACTGACATAATCCCTCGTATTCTCCTGTAGGAGTGGTATAGTGTAGTGAGGATACGTTGTTTAACGCATAGGCATAGAAGCAGGCAATTAAAAGAATTACAATCGACATTGCAAAGATGTGTCTACCCTTTTTAGTTTCACCTTTTTCACATCCCCCTCCTTTTATCTTCTTTTTGATCTTGCCCTCGTTTAACAAAAACTCGAACGATCTACCCAAGAAAGCTCCTGCAAGGAGGATCAACGGTAGCAGCATGTGCAACGAAAGCCAAGACCTTTTGTATGGCATAAACGAATATATCACTAAGGAGGCAATTGCCCAGTAGAGGGTGAACTGCATAAGCTTGTTTCTTTCGACGAATGAATAGTAAATTCCTCCAGCAGTAGCCAAAATCAAAACCGGAAGTTCATATCTGCTCAGGAGTTCAAGGTAAAAGTGGAATGGAATCGGGAGATAAAGTTGCCCATATAACTGAATTTTGCTAAACCAAAAATGGAACGATTCGGACCAACCCCTTAAAAATCCATTGGGATACATAACGAAGGGTGCGATGTAAATTAATAGAAACACGGCTATGCAAATGATGATGCTCGGACCAGCCGTTTTCATCTTTTGTGCAATTTCGATGGAGGTCTCTCTTGTTGCCTTGACTCTATCTCCCGATTTTAAAATCTCGTGCAGATGGTATGGCACTAAAAAAGACATGAATATGAACAGTGTTATGTAAGCGTTCTCTTTGACGGTGAATGTCAAAGCAAGGCTTGCGGCACCAAGCATCAGATATATATTCTTCTTCTTTTCGAGATACAGCAATGCGCAAACCACCGTCGCCAGGGTGAAAAAGGTCAAAAAGACATCGTTCCTGCATTCCTGAGAATATGTGATGAACAGCGGAGAGAACGCGAACAGAGCCGATGTTGTGAGGAAGCCAGCGACTCCAAGATGTTTTCGTATTGGATATAGCAATAATACCATCCCCACTCCGAACAAAGCTGGCAACAATCTCGCTGTGATAATACCATCCCCAAGCAATGCAAAGATGCCTGCAGTTATGTAGTATAAGAATGGTCCATGATAGCCAGGAAGGTATTCGTACTCTCCTGTCTTGTACAATATATAAGAATAGTAACCGTGAATTCCTTCATCAAAATTGAAAGGAAACGAGGCAATATCCTTTAATCTAAGGATCAACGCGAGCAACACGATTATAGAGAATGCGCGTAATACGAGGGTCTTGTTGCTTTTATCGGACTTTAAGAGCATATTCTCAATATAAATTATATGCGATTGTCACCTTAAATTTGTTGCTTAAAATAGACAACAAATTGTTGATATAAATGATACAAAATAAGATGTATAACAAAACACTCAGAAAATAAGAAACTAAACTCCCCTCTTGTACCGATGCTTTTTTATCTTTTTGACTCCCAATTATCAATATCACATGTCCTGTAATCTATAAAAAGGAGGACTTTTAATGGGTGGTAAATTAGCGCCCCATCTTCGAGAAATCAAAAGGGCGCTGGGTATAAGCGTTGATGATGAAAAACTGATGGCAGATTTTAAGAAACTGGTAGAGGATTACAAGGTACCGATAGAAGAGGCAAAGAGGAGCATAATCAAAAAATATAGCAAAGTTATCGCGGTAACTAGGAAGCCATCTGAACTCTCTTCTAAGGGCCATGGCGTTAAAAACCTGGCTCAGTTAAAAAGCGGCGATAAAGTCGTGAACGTTGTTTGCAGAATTCTCGAAGCCGGGCAGATGAACATAGAAACGAAAAACGGACCAAGAGACATCATCAGTGGCGTAATCGCTGATGAAAGCGCCAGGCTGCCTTTTACATCTTGGGTAATATCTCCTGCAATCTCAGAGGGGGATGTAGTTAGAATTGAAAACGCATATGTCAAGGCGTGGCAGGGAATACCCACCATCAACATAGGCGAGCACACAAACGTGGTCAAGGTCGATGATGTGCTGCCACCCAAAACGGAGCTCAGCGCATCAAAACAGCTCACCATAGGTGACGCAATTGCCAGGGATGGCGCGTTCGATGTGATGGTAGAAGGAGATGTCCTATCCATCCGTCCGGGGTCTGGCTTGATTGTCAGGTGCCCAGAATGCAAGAGGGTGGTTCAAAAAAGACTCTGCAGAGTTCATGGGAAGGTGGATGCACAACTGGACATGAGAGTCAAGGCGATTCTGGATGATGGAACCGGCGCGTTGACGGTCGTGCTGAATAGAGAGTTAACCGAACGTCTGTATGGTAAATCAATGGAGATGTCGCAGAAGCTTGCTGCAGAAGCAGAGGTTGGTGCGGTGGAAGAAGAGATAAGGAGAAAACTTATGGGAACGCCGCTTGCGGTCAGGGGAAATGTATCAAAAGGA
>JAUWXC010000026.1 GCA_030616565.1 Methanocellales archaeon
GTTCGTAAAACATCCAGGGCAGGGATGGATTGAGGTTACCGAGATTGGCATGTATTCACCGATTGCACTTGCCAATTATGATATTACATACCCCGTCTTTAACTCCGGTCCTGGCCTGGGCAGGATGGTCATGTTATCCGAGGGCATTGGAGATATCAGAGAGGTTCATTTCCCAGAATTCTATACAGAGCTGGCCCTGAGCGATGAAAAAATCGCTGCCATGACTAGCATTGACAAAAGGCCGGAGACACCTGCAGGAAAGGATATTGCAGAAGCGATCGTCAAAACGTGCGAGAAATATGGCAATGAACCGTCCCCCTGTAGATTTGAGGTGTGGAAAAGCGAGGTCAGGGGCAAGCACATCGTGGTGTACATAGTAGAGGAGGAGAAAAACACAAAGCTCTGCGGACCGGCATTCCTCAATGAGATAGTGGTATACAGGGGCGATGTCATCGGCGTTCCGCCAACAGAAAAATTCGAGGAAATCCGCAACAAGGGCATCAGAACCGGCATCAGATTCATCGACGGATTTGCCGCACTGGCAGCACATGAAATCGAGCATGGAGAAAAGACCATCAAGACAAAGATAGCAGAGGCGCTGAGCGATATAAATGTGAAGATAGACCCGGTTGCGCTCAGATATATCCAGAGCAATAACAAAAAACTCGACATAAGAGGTCCTGTGTTCACCACCGTCAAGGTTGAGTGAGATGAAATTGCTCCTATTGTTGCCAACTTTAAATGAAGAAGAAGCGCTAAAGGCGCTGGCAAATGAAATTCCCGATGAATTCGAAGTTCTGGTGGTGGACGGATACTCTACAGACGGAACGAAGGATGTTGCACTCGGGCATGGGTGGACTTTCATCACCCAGAGGTATGGCAGGGGCAAGGGATGCGGCATCAGGACGGGCATGGAAGAGTTTCTGAAGACGGATGGCGATTATCTCGGGATCATCGACGCGGACTACGCCTGCGACCCCAAAGAAGTGACAAGAATACTGCAGGCGCTGAGGGATGGAGGTCTTGATGTTGTGCTGGGTAGTCGCGACAGGGTGATGCAACTGCAGTACTTAGGGGAGTTTTCAGTATTCATCAACTGGCTCACATCCAGTATAGTATCACACGTATACAGGCAGAAACTATCCGACATCCAGACTGGCTATTGGACATTTACCAGAGATGCAGTCGAGAGGGTCCTGCCGCACTTAGTGGCGAATGATTTTGAAATCGAGTATGATTTGCTGTACAATGCGTGGCGATTGGGATTAAAAATAGGAGAGACGCCTGTAAGCATCAGAAGAAGGGCGGGGGAGAGCAAATTCAGCATATATCACAGGTTCAAGCAGATAGGGTACGGATTAAAATATCTCTGTCTGAGCCTGGGGCACTTGTATGGAAAGTGACATTTTTAGCAAAAAGCGTGATGTAGCATCACTTCTTGAGACTCAAAAATTTATTGCTGATAGGGCAATTGTTGAAGACCGATTTGAAACGCTGAAAAGCATCGCTGGCGTAGATCAGGCATTCTTTGATAACAAGGTCATCTCTGGAATTGTCGTTCTTGGTTATGAGACGATGGACGTTCGGGAGAGGGGGTACTCAATTGAAGAAGTTGATTTTCCCTATATCCCTACTTTTCTATCATTTAGAGAAGGACCAGCGATCATATCTGCATTTCGCACCCTAAAAAACAAACCTGATTTGCTGATGGTCGATGGATGCGGCGTCAACCATCCCCGCAGGGCAGGGCTGGCAACCCATGTCGGCGTTGCGCTGGACACGCCAACGATAGGCGTTGCGAAGAGGCTGTTGTGCGGAAGGGTCAAGAAGCCTACGAAAGTCGGCGAGTGCAATCCCATACTCTTAGATGGCGAGCCTGTAGGCGCATCTCTCCTCTCAAAGAAGGGTTGCAATCCCATCTACATCGCGCCAGGGCATAGGGTTTCCCTGTGCACGACGATTAAAATCGTGAAACATTGCCTGCGCGGACACAAGCTTCCGGAGCCGATCCTAATTGCGCATGAGTATGCTGGCAGGGTCTCGAAACGTTTAAACAGTAGGACGTAGAGGATTCGTTGGTCGGACACAGGTGGGTTTAACGTGGATAAAAGAACAAAAGTCCCGCAGCAATGGACACTTCTCGCTGCAACAGCAGGTCCAGAGCCGGCGTCCAAGAAAGTGGATTTGATAATTGACATCGCCAAACAGTTAAATGCAAGATTGGTAGTTTTGTATGTCATCTTAGCTCTGGGCTCAGTTCCTCCATCCTACTGGGCAGAAGATGGAAGAAGGGCCATTGAAATTTTTAAACAGGCGGGTAAGAGAAAGGGTGTCGATGTCAGAGGCGTGCTGGTAGAGAGCGAGCATATTGATAGTGCGATTCTACGTGCTGCCGAAGATGCAGGTGCAGATATGATCGTCCTGGGTATGGGACGGCACAGCATTTTAAGACGCCTGTTCGGCGGCGATTTCATAGAACACATCATATATCGTTCCAAGCGGCCCGTAATAGTAATTCCTACGATTTAGCGGTGTTGTAGATATACCATGCGACGCCTGCGCTCAGTACGCCAACTCCTGCGATTAAATCTTTCGCGCCAAACTGCGCTATTAAAATTAAGCAGGAAGCAGCACCAAGCATTGGAGTTACCGGGTATCCGGGCGCTTTAAAGGCGGGCATTTTCTTCTTCAGTTCCCTGTTGTATATCACTGCAAAGTCAACGAGCATAAACGCAAATAGAACCAGAATGTTAGCAGCTATCGCAAGTTTTTCGATATCCGCGATCATGGCTCCTGTAATCATCATAACCCCGATGATGAACACGGATATGTGCGGCGTCTTAAACGTCGGGTGAACTCTGGAAAGGATGAAAGGCAGATTTCTGTCCCGCCCCATTGCCAAGGATATCCGCGATGCAGCGAGGGTGCACATGTTGATGGTGGATACCATCGCGAGAACTCCAATAATCGTTATCAAAATTATTCCAGCATCACCCATAACCACCTCGGCTACGTAAACTATGGCCTTTGTTGGGTGAAGCTCATCATAGGCTACGATGCCGGTCATAGTGAGTGCAATCAGCATATACACAAAGGTCACCACCCCGACCGATAGCATCATTGCACGCGGGATATTTCGCTCTGGCTCCTTCAACTCCTCCACCATGGTTGCGATTATAGCGAAACCTATGAAGGTCACGTAGAGAATCCCTGCTGCTTTAAAGACATTGCCCCAGCCATAAGGCGCAAAGGGCTGGTATAAAGCTGGATTGATGCTCGGAATGCAAATTGCTGAAAAGATGCCCAATGCGCCGAGTAGTACGAGCGTGATTATGTTCTGTACCTTTGATGATATGCGCACGCCAACGTAGTTGATGAATGTTATTGCAATGCCAATCGCGACTATGCCTAACGTCCTTGGTATGTGTTGAAAGAAAATGCTGGCAAACACGATCAACCCCAATATGCTAAACCCAGATTTAACCACCAGACTGAACCATTTTCCCCAACCGGCGAGAAAACCCCAGACACCCCCTACAGTTTCGTTGACGAGGACATATGCTCCGCCCGCCTTGGGTATCGCCGTAGCCAATTCGGCATGACAAAGAGCAGTTAGCACAGAAGCAACACCAGCAATGAGGAAGGATATGACAACAGCGGGGCCGGCCATATTTGCAGCGAGACCGGGCAGCACGAAGATGCCCGCACCGATCATGGCCCCGATGCCAATCATCGATGCATCTAAAAGCCCAAGAATGGGGGGTAGTTTGTCATATCGTTTTACCATGTTTTTGCACCGACCCTAAGCCCTCTCGAGAACTTTGGTGTGTGTTGGTGCAGACTTGTTATATAGCTATCGAACTTCGACATGTGACTTTGTGCAACGTTTTTGTACAGAGCAAGTTGGCACCCGAGCAAAAGCCTTAAAATACTATTATTCAATATTGAGAAGCGTATCAATATTGAGGAGATTGTATGGCAGATGTTAATGCGCTCAAAAAACTGGCATTATTGGGTGCCACCAAAGGTCCGATTCAGCTATCATCGTCCAGCTTTGCCAAGCGCATATCATCGAGCACCCAGACCGCATCACGGCGGTTGCAAGCTCTGGAGCGGGAAGGATTGATTTCCAGGACCATTCTCCCGGCAGGGGGGCAGCACATCACGCTCACCGAAAACGGCAAGGATGTGTTGAGAAACGAGTACTACGAATACCAAAAGATTTTCGAACCGATCAAGAACGAAGTCGTGCTAAGGGGCGAGGTGATCACCGGTCTCGGAGAAGGGCAGTACTACATGTCGCTGGAAGGATACAGAACGCAGTTCAAAGATAAATTGAGCTTTACACCGTATCTAGGCACGCTGAACCTCATACTGGATGATGAAAATGCTGTCCTCAGGAAAAAATTGAATGAAAATGAGGGCATCCCCATTCATGGTTTTAACTCCCAGCAAAGGACGTTTGGTGGTGGCAAGTGCTTCAGAGCTACGATTGGAGAAATAGAAGGTGCCGCCATAATTCCAGACAGGTCACACTACCCTGATAATGTATTAGAGGTCATTGCACCAAAGAATCTTAGAAAAATGCTCAGGCTGAAGGATGGGGATGAAGTTAGCGTGAGGGTCGTCTTATGAAACACGAAATTGAAAACGTGTGCAAGGCGATCGCATCCGTGAGAAGGGGCGATATGGTCCTGATATACGATTCTGATAATAGAGAGGGCGAGACCGATATCGTGATGCCGGCGCACGCCGTCACCCCGAAAGATGTAGCCCTAATGCGAAGGGATGCGGGCGGGCTGATATGCGTTGCAATCCATCCCATTGCAGCGGAGCGGCTCAGATTGCCGTTCGTGTCAGACCTGTTGAGATATGCAGGCGGCAATGGCTTTGATGTCGCGGAAGTAGCAGAGATGCCGGGTGATGTTCCGTATGACAGGAGTTCATCGTTCTCGCTCTGGGTCAATCACAGGAAGACCTTTACCGGAATAACGGATATCGATAGGGCGCTGACCATCAACGAAATCGACAAGGCCGTCAAGCTGTCGATGAACGGCACTAAGGTTGATTTCGGCAAGGAGTTTCGCTCGCCTGGACATGTTCCGTTGCTGAGGGCAGCGAATAATTTGCTTCGCGAGAGAGAAGGCCAGACTGAACTGTCGATTGCCCTAGCAGAACTCGCAGGGATCACACCTGCAATGGTCATGTGTGAGATGTTAGATGAAGGGAACGGAAGGGCGCTATCCAAAGAAGATGCCAGGCGCTACGCAGAGTCTCACAGACTTGTTTTCCTCGAGGGTAGCGAGATCGTAGAGACGTGCAACCGCTGATTTAAAAATCATAACACATATATTCCTTTGAGGATAGTATACAGAGGTGGCATTTGTATGTCTGGGCTTATCTACATAAATGGCGAGTTTGTTCCAAGAGAAGAAGCGAAGATATCGATTTTTGACCATGGATTCCTTTATGGCGACGGCGTGTTTGAGGGAATACGTGCATACAACGGCAAGGTCTTCAAATTGAATGAGCACATCGACCGCCTGTACAAATCTGCCAGCGCAATATGTCTGAAGATACCCCTGTCAAAGGAGAAAATGAAGGCGACCATCTTAGAATGTCTCAGAAAGAACGATTTAAAAAATGCGTACATCCGTCCAATCGTGTCGAGGGGCATCGGTGATCTTGGGCTGGACCCAAGAAAATGCCCAAAGCCGAACGTAATCATCATCACCCAGGAATGGGGCGCGCTATATGGAGATTTGTATGAAAAGGGGCTGGCAGCGGTGACCGTAGGGGTGCGCCGCAACCCACCAGAATCGCTCCCGCCAAACATCAAGTCATTGAACTATCTCAATAACATCCTCGCGAAGCTCGAAGCGAATGAGAAGGAGGGAGATGAGGCGATCATGTTCGATATTCATGGCCATCTGTCAGAGGGTACCGGTGATAACATTTTTTTGGTAGAGAACGGGCGCGTCATAACGCCGCCCACGATAAACAATCTTGAAGGAATTACGAGGGCTACCGTAATCGATATCGCAAAGAAGTTGGGTTACGTTGTCGAGGAAAAGAACTGTGGACTGTACGACCTTTACACCGCTGACGAAGTATTCGTTACCGGTACAGCAGCAGAAGTGGCACCCATAACAAAAATCGATGGGCGAGTCATAGGAGATGGCAAACCCGGTAGGATGACAAAGCAACTCATGACAGAGTTCAAGAAACTGACTGAAAGAAATGGGACGCCTATATAAGACCGTGCATCCCATGCATCAGGTAAGGTCCGATGATCAGTAATATGATCGATGCAAGGATCAATAATGCCAGTCCATTAACTACGACATTTGATATTCTCTCTTGTTTGCCTTTATTTTTCGTAATGTGACTCACCGCTGATAGGCTCATCTCCCTGAACACATGTCCACCATCAAAGGGTACTGCCGGCAGGCAGTTGAACAATCCGACATAGAAATTAATCCACGCGACCCAAAGCACAATATTCGCAATCCAGAAAATTGCATTTCCCAATGGCAATGCCCATCCAACTGGCTGGTAGAATTGAATAGCTGGGAACGTAAATACAACAAGCTTTGACCCCATCACCCCCATGAAAGGAAGCCCAACTAGAATCAACCACCCAGACAGCGTGCTCAGCCTCGAAGGTATCGACTGCAGGAATGAAAGAACGTCGGCGGCTGGATACTCGCTAAGTTTAGCTCCTAGGAGATCAACAGAAGGCATGACCGTGACGCCAAGAAATCCTTTTTTCATACCCTCATGTGGGGGCTCAGCCAGCGTCACATTAAAGACTCTTTCTGTGCCATGGTCAATGACCCATACATTAATGGTCTGTCTAGGATGGGTGGCGTTCATGGAAGTCATAAATAAATCCAAAGTAGGAGTGAACATGTCATTTATTCTTATGATCCGCATGCCTGGCGTTAGGCCCGCATCTTTGGCAGGATATCCATCGATCACGTCTATGATCTCCACTCCAAATGTGATATTCTGTGGAGCGCTGATGTCAAACGTCTTCTCCACTCTGTTATCCATCGCATGAACCACGATCACATCTCTTGGCTGGATGACGCGCATGAAAGTATAAACATCATGGATGCTCATTATTTCAACCTCATCCAGTTGAGTTATGACTATCCCCTCCTGAACTCCAGCCAAGTCGGCGGGCGATCCGGGTGCTACGCTGGTAACCACCACGTTGCCCACAGGTGCAATCGCTCCCAGAATGGGTCCGAAAAAGAGCGCGAATGCAATAAGTGCTACGACAAAATTTGCCATGACGCCGGCAGTCAATATCCGAACTCTTTCGTCTCTTGTGGCAGTCGGTTTGACCTTCTCGCCGGTTTCTTTTATCCCGAACAACTGCTCATCATCAAGTTCGGTGAAAAATCCGATTGGTATCAGCGCCAGCACGACGCCCATGGATTTTACCTTGATGTCTTCCACCTTGCCCAAGATGGCATGAGAGAATTCATGAACAACTATTGCAACGATTAGCCCGACCAAACCCCATATGAGTGGAATGAACTCATTTATGCCCGGCAAAAGGAGGATGTTTCTGGGTTCGGTGAGTGCCGAAGGACGGATGGGATGGACTAACATGAGATAATCTGAGTAAAGCAGTACCGCGAACATAAAACACATCGCGATTAACATCAGCGGCCGTCCAACGCCTGCGAAAGTTCTCCAGAATCGCTTGGGCTTAGCTAAACGCTCCAGTAGTTTCTGTCCCCTTTTCGTGCCGATCATGAGCAGTGGACCGTGCGCGCGGATGTTATGCCGCTCCAGCACGCCTTTTTTATCAAGGGCTGATATGATGGCCCAGTATATGCCGAAAATCGCCAGTACTAGCAGCGTAGAGTTCAATCGATATCCTCCATAAAGTTATTTTAGGTCTATCCATATTATAGGTGGTGACTAAAATTGTTCTCGGTGGTATATATAACCGCGAGCGATCTGGATGAAGCAAAGCGCATTGCCCACACCTTGGTAGAAGAGAGATTGGCTGCATGCGTGAACGTGTTTCCGATAACCTCAATTTATCACTGGAACGGGCTACGAGAGGAAAAGGAGGTTGCACTGATTGTGAAGACGACGACCGGGAATGTTAAAAAAGTGGAGAATAAGGTGAAAGAGTTGCACAGTTATGATGTTCCGTGCATCATTTCGTTCGAAATCGATGGCTCCAAGGAGTTTTTAAAATGGATAGGAGATGAGGTTAAATGAAGATTGGCATAGATGTAAAAGCGAATCGCCTGTACAGCCCGCAGCTGGTGGGTTTGATTTCCACAATAGACCCCAAGGGAAAGCCGAACGTTGCGACGTTTGCATGGATTACGAGCGTTTCATCCAATCCCGAGATGATTGCCGTTTGTCTTGCGCCAAAGAGGTATACATACGAGTGCATTGCTAACAACAAAGAGTTCGTGATAAATCTGCCAGCCGTCGATATAATCGATGAGGTCTGGTTCTGTGGAAAGCACTCTGGAAGAGATATCGATAAATTTAAAGAGACGGGGTTAACACCTCTCGACTCAATAAAAGTCAAGCCCCCAAGAATTAAAGAGTGTGCTGTGCATCTGGAGTGCAAGCTGGCAAATACGTTTGAGGTTGGTGATCATATCATCGTCATCGGAGAGGTCGTCGCCAAATCGTGTGATGAGAATGCAATAGTAGATGGAGTGTTAGATGTCCAAAAAGTCAAGCCCCTGCTTCATGCAGGAGGCTCTAAATTCGTGGTGGCAAGGGATGTCGTGGATGTGAAATGAGGATGAAGAAGAATATCACTCACTGGGCGGATGTCGTCGCAGCAAGTGTGCTGGAAAGAGGGAAAAAGCACGTAGTTGCAACCGGCATCACGCCCTCTGGACACATACACATTGGAAACATGAGAGAGGTGGTCATAGCGGATGCGGTGCATAGAGCACTAAAGGATATGAGCGCGGATGCGCGTGTGGTATATATAGCTGATACCTATGACCCTCTTCGTAAGATATATCCCTTCCTTCCAGACGAGTATGCATTACACGTGGGAAAGCCCCTCTCAGAGATACCGGACCCTGAGGGGTGCTGTGCGAATTATGCAGAGCATTTCCTGCACCCCTTCCTGGACGCATTAGAAAGACTGGGCATTGCAACAGAAGTCTACAGAGCAGACCAGATGTATAAGAAGGGAGATTATGCTGACGTCATTAAAATAGCGCTGAAGAACAGGGATAAGATTGCGCAAATACTCGACGAAATTACTGGAAAAACAACCACCCCGACCTGGA
>JAUWXC010000105.1 GCA_030616565.1 Methanocellales archaeon
CATCGCACAAAAATCAAGGCGACATCGCAGTGGGCAACATCATAGGAAGCGTTTCGTTTAACATACTGCTCGTTATCGGTGCCTGTGCCATAGTACTGCCACTCGTCTTACATACATTCGTCGACTTGGCCCTGATGTGCGGGGTGTGCGCGCTCATACTAGGGCTATTCTGGACAGGATTGACGTTGACGCGCTTAGAGGGTGTATTGTTGCTGATTGGTTATGGCGCGTACATGGCGTATCTGTTTCTCTAGATCGACAGCGCTAACTCTAATCCCTAATATCTTCATAATAAACCGTTGGAGACGTCTCCACTATACAACAGGATGTTCACGAACTTATCTGTTCAGCCGCAAACCCCCTACCCATAAGTAGTTCTTTTACTCTGCCTCTGTGGTTCCCCTGTAGTTCTATCCTTCTGTCTTTGATTGTCCCTCCGCACGCAAGTTTCGACTTTAGATGGCTGGAAAGTTCGTTGATGTCAATCTCATGTGGGTCCAATCCCTCAATGATGGTAACCTCCTTTCCGTATCTCCGGGTATCCACTTTTACCACTATTCTCTGCTGTTCTTTTGCAACCTCCTCGCAGATACAAAGTTCGCTCGGCAGGCCGCAAATCGGACACATTTCTGAACTCATTTTTGTGAAGACCTCCAGAAGCGATTATATATCTTATATTAGATAAACTTATGATGTGCCAAGAATACTATAGCTTTACGCGAGGGCTCGTGGTCTAGTTGGTTATGACGTCGCCTTGACATGGCGGAGGTCGCCGGTTCAAATCCGGCCGGGCCCATCAAAACATATAAACTTGAAAAATGTTACAAGATAATACAGTATAAAAGGTGCAATATTTTGCCCTGGTAGCTCAGCCTGGGAGAGCGTGCGGCTGAAGACCGCATTGTCCCCGGTTCAAATCCGGGTCAGGGCATGCGCATTCGCTCAAACGAAATGCAACTTTTGCGCTGGTAGTGTAGTGGTTATCACTATGGCTTGCCAAGCCATAAACCCGGGTTCGAATCCCGGCTAGCGCATGACGAACGGAGTGAGGAATCTAAAAACTATCCAGCGTTTTCTGAAACTTAAAATCGTGTATGAGTTTTGCTTCTTTTTTCCATCTGCGCAGCGGAGTTCTTATTCTTATAGCGATATCGTTGAGCGCGGCATCAGCGATCTCGAATCTTTTTGGCTCTTGCATCATCGCGTCTCTAATCGCCTCCCTAATCACCCAGACTCCCAGCGGCGCCCAATAGTCTGGGAGTATTTCCCGCACGATAAAAATCGATGCCTGTCTTTTAACCCTCTCTAGATATTCAACAACGCCGAGACGCGCGGCATAGTACCCTCCGGCCAAAAGGGAATACGTCCTCTTGCCATCGTATCCCTCCCTATCGGCTCCTATCCACGTTCCCTTACCCGTCCATACAGACCTCGGCATCCATATCTCTATCAGCTCAAAGGAAAATGGGCGTGGGAGCAAGAGTATCTCGAACCTGTTGCCAAATTTCTGTGTGCTGAAAAGCCTGAGCCCATCCAATACAGAGTGGTTTTTCACCCTTGCGATTAATTCCTTGCCAACCATGTCGTCCGTGGCGGTGATTGCCCATCTCGTTGGAACGAGCCTGCGATCGTTTTTCCGTCCCAACAGTCCGACGGAAAGGAGTCTGTTGATGTGATAAACTGAGATATCACCCTCGTACAACTCTGCTGCAGCATCTGTTGCCAAGACATCTGTGTCAGAGACCAAGTGGTCGACTTTCCGTGGAACGGATGGGTTTTCAGCTATGCTCATGTCCTTTAGCGCACCAGAAGGTCCCATTGGACTCAAGATGCCATCAAAGCGCACCTCCATCTTGGGCGGCTTGAGAAATCTGACCTCTGTGTCAACAGGCGCAGACGCCATCGCGAGTTCTTGCGTTTTAATCAGAAGGCGATTACTCAACACGCGTGGACTCCTGACATTCAACCGAGTATTGGATCGAACGAGATTTGAGCGCAATCCGATTACATCCTCTATCCCCCTGTCCAACCATTGAGCTGGGTCATCGTATATCCGCGCATCTTTGGCAGCGATTTTTGGAGGAACCAATGGGCCTACCCTAACGTCTGGATATCCAACTCGCCCGACAAATACGGACGGAGGGGAGGCGCCAAAGATGCTGTCACCTATGGAGATACGTTTCATCGCGCCAAGTTTTGCAAGTATGGGACAAAAAGGTCGCCCGCACAATCCCCTGCCCTTGCATATGACGCATTGAGTTTCCATATATGAGTTCGTTTGAATACGACAAGATTTAAGTTTTGTTAATGTCGTAACGTTAGAGAGTGAGAATATGGCTTTATTAGAGGTCAAGGACCTTCATGTAAAGGTAGATGGCAAGGAGATTTTAAGGGGAGTTGACCTTGAGATAGGCAAGGGGGAAGTACATGTTCTTTTGGGTCCCAACGCATCCGGCAAGACGACCCTAGCCATGACGATAATTGGAATGCCCGCATACAAAGTATTGAGAGGTGATATAATTTTTGATAGAGAAAGTCTTGTTAAGTTAGATGCGGCACAGCGCGCGAAAAAGGGGATAGGTTTCGTATTCCAGTTTCCGCCTGCAATTAGAGGGGTAAAACTCCGCGATATAATCAGGCTTTGCGGCGGGAAAAGTCCTTGGGACCCGAACAAGGAGCCCGAGGAAAAATTTGCCACTGAGATGCTTGAAAAGGTCGGGCTGGCCCCCAATTTTAGGGACAGAGACGTAAACGTTGGTTTTTCTGGTGGCGAGAGGAAGAGGTCTGAGCTGGCGCAAATTTTGGCAATGAAGCCACACCTCATGGTTTTAGATGAACCCGACTCCGGCGTGGATATTGACTCCCTGAAGCTGATCGGGAAACGGATAGATGAGTTTGTCAAGGAAACCGGGAGTTCGCTGCTTCTGATCACCCATTACAGGCACATCCTGCAATACGTCGAGACCGGCTTCGCCCATGTAATGTGCGGAGGCAAAATAATCGTCACAGGCGATCCAGAAGATATTTTATCGAGGATAGAGGAGGAGGGGTATTGTGCATATGCTGATATCTGTCCGCCGGAGATAAAGAAAGACATGGAAAAATTTATGCGTGGTTGAGGGGTGCATGTTTCCAAAATGGTATGCTGACAAAAGAAGAAGGGCAAAAGAGCTTTTAAAGGATGCGAAACCTGCCAAATATGGCCCGGATGTAGACCTGAGCGCCTTTAATTTGCAGGCGCCTTCTCATGCGAAAATAGACGGATTGACGGACCTTGAAAAAGACGTCAGGGGCGCTTCCAAGGTTGTGGGAACCAGAGATGACGAACAATACAGGAGTGGCACCTATTTTCAG
>JAUWXC010000055.1 GCA_030616565.1 Methanocellales archaeon
ATAGAGGCGGCAATTGCCAACGATCTAACGCCGGTCAAGCTGAACGTGGTCGTCATGAGATGTGTCAATGATCACGAGATAGAGGAGATGATTCACTTTGCCGGTGAAAAAGGCACGATACTCCAGCTGATCGAGCTTGAAACAGATGGGGGTTGTAAAAGCGGAAAATTGTATGAGAAATATCACTATGACTTTGCTCCTATTGAGAGGGGACTAAAAAGAGATGCGATCAAGGTTGTGGAGAGGGAATTGCACAGGCGCCGCAAATACTTCATCGAAAATGGTAGCAACGTCACCGAGGTGGAGGTCGTAAAACCCATGTACAATACCACCTTCTGCGGAAATTGCACCAGGATACGGGTGACGTCTGACGGTAAATTGAAGCCCTGTCTGCTCAGGAATGGCAACCTTGTCGATATAGTAGGACCCATCAGGAGTGGCGCGTCTGATGAGGAGTTGACAGAAATATTCAAGAAAGCGATACTGCTACGAGAGCCATTCTGGAGGTGAAAAGTTGCCAACGATTCATAATCTCATAGAGGAGGTAAAATCCAATCCTCGGATAAATAAGGCCGGAATGATTCTGTGCCATAACGGCATAGTCCGCGGATTTTCTAGGGACGGAAAAGAGGTTTCAAAACTGAGCATCAAAGTGGATAGGAGAAGATTGGAAGAAATAGTAAGTGAGGCAAGGAAAAAGCCGGGCATCGTTGACGTCAAGGCACACGTGAATGAAGGCGAACTTAACGTGGGAGATGATGTCATGCTGGTGGTCATAGCAGGCGATGTTCGCGATAATACATTTCCCGTGCTACAAGAAGTTGTGAATGATATCAAAAAATCGGTTTTAGAGAAAGAGGAGTTCTGATGTCATCCGAGAAAGGCGGAATTAAAATGGTCGACGTGGGACAGAAACCCGATGTGCAGAGGACTGCGACCGCAAGAGGGGAGATAAAACTCAAGCCCAGCACGATAGAGAGGATAAAAAGTGGCGAGATCAAAAAGGGGGATGTGCTGTCGGCAGCCCAACTTGCAGCGATCATGGCAGTCAAGAAGACCCCCGAATTCAGACCCCTGTGCCATCCCATTCCTATACCGAGCGTAGACGTCAATTTTGAAATTGAAAAGGATAGAATTACATGCTATTGTAGTGTCTGCGCCCACTACAAGACCGGCGTTGAGATGGAGGCGCTGTGTGGTGTGGCGGCTGTATTGCTGACGATATGGGACATGGTCAAATATCTGGAGAAGGACGAGAGCGGGCAGTATCCCACCACGAGGATTGAGGGCATAGAAGTGGTGGAGAAGGTGAAGGGTAAATGAATGACGACCACAAGTGTCATGCGCTGGGAAACGTGCGATGTGCGGTCATTACCATCAGCGATACGAGGACCGAGGAAACGGATGATTCAGGAAAGCTGATTAAAAAATTGTTAGAGGAAAATGGTCATCCTGTAGTTGACTATTGCATCCTAAAGGATGAACTGGAAGACATTAAAAGAACAGTAGCGGAGCTGCTCGATTCAGATGTACAGGCAATCATCACGAATGGTGGCACCGGAATCAGCAAGAGGGATGTCACTGTTGAAGCGGTTTCCGGGTTGCTCGACAAAACACTGGACGGGTTTGGTGACCTTTTCAGAATGCTCAGTTATGAAGAGGTTGGCAGCAGGGCGATGATGAGTCGTGTGTTTGCCGGCGCAGCAAAGGGCAAAATTGTAATCTGCATGCCTGGGTCTGTGGACGCCGTCGAATTGGGCATGAAAAAGTTGGTCATTCCTGAGTTAGGACATATAGTGTGGGAGGCAAACCGATGATGCGACCTTTCAGGTCTCTGATATCCCTGGAGGAGGCATTGGAAATCGTAAAGGGCGCTATTAACCCCATTGCTAGAACAGAGGATATTCTCATCAGCGATGCAAACGGGCGGGTGCTGGCAGAAGACGTAATAGCTAACATGGACGTCCCTCCATTCGACAGGGCTGCAATGGATGGCTACGCCGTTAGGGCAGAGGACACATATGGTGCGAATCAGTTTAACCCAATGACGTTAAAATTAATCGACGTTGTGCGCGCCGGTGAGATTAGTAAGAAAAAAGTTGGTGCCAATGAGTGCATTCAGATTGCAACGGGGTGCAAGATGCCTCCTGGCGCTGATGCGGTGGCGATGGTTGAGCATAGTGAACAATGTGAGAGTAAAATAAAACTCTTCAAGCCCGTGCACCCAGAAGAGAGCGTCTCCGGGAAGGGAGAGGATATATCCGCGGGCAGTCCTGTGCTCGGCGTCGGAGAGTGCCTAAATCCAAGCAGGGTGGGTACGCTGGCCGCGCTAGGAATTCAAAAGGTTCGCGTATATGAAAGACCAGAAGTGGCGATCGTCCCAACTGGAAGCGAGGTTGCAAATCTCGGTTGTGAACTGAAGAATGGCCAGGTGTATGATATCAATTCGTACACGCTATCGGCAATTGTGAGAGAGAGCGGTTGCATCCCTGTCAAGTTTGATGTAGCTCCGGATAATTACGAGGATGTTCGCAATGCGATGGTTAATGCTCTGAAATATGATATGGTCGTTTTTTCTGGTGGAAGCTCGGTGGGAGAGAGCGATATACTGTGCGATGTCATCCAAGAGTTAGGGGGCATACTGTTTCATGGCGTTCAAATTAAGCCAGGAAAACCAATCCTGTTCGGAGTTGTTAGAGACAAACCGGTATTCGGAATACCTGGGTATCCAACATCCTGCCTGAGCAATGGTTATCGCTTCCTGCTTCCGGCAGTCAGGCAACTGGCAGGGCTGCCAAAGAGGAAGGATATAGTGGTGCGTTCAAAACTTGCGCAACGCGTCGTCTCCACACTAGGACGGAGCCAATTTTTGACTGTCAGGTTAGAAGATGGGTTTGCACATCCCGTTTTCAAAGAGTCGGGTGCGATAACGAGCATGGCGGATGCCGACGGATATGTGGATATTCCTGCAAACGTGGATTTGCTCGAAAAGGGCGAGGAAGTGGACGTGATATTGCTGTAGGTGACATTATGATTCTTGGTATATACGGCTATTCGAAATCTGGAAAGACCACCCTCATCACAGATGTAGTCCAAAAATTGGTTGCAGAGGGGTATAGCATTGCCACGATAAAACACATCCCCTATGAGGATTTCACGATAGACACAGAGAAAAAGGATACGTGGTTGCACGCAAATGCGGGCGCGCGCCTCGTTGTTGCTAGTGCACCCAATGAGGTGGCGTTTATGGTGAAAAATGGGATGACGCTTGACCAAATCACCCGCATCGTCGAGGAGATGCTAAAACCAGACCTAATTTTAGTTGAGGGTTATAAGGGGGAAAGCATAGAGAAAATTGCAGTCGGTGACATAGAGGAGGAATCGAACACAGTTTTCAGATATGGCGGTGATCTGGAAAAGATTTTGGACCATGTGAGGCGCGGCATCGGCATCGAAAGAGTATACAAACAGTTGCCGCGCGTCAACTGCGGGAAATGTGGCTTCGATTGCGCGAAGATGGCAACGCTCATTTATACTGGTGAGAAGGATTTAGCTGACTGTCCCTCTTTTTCACAGCTCAACGTAACGCTTGAGGCAGATGATGAGGAGATACCACTGGGACACTTCACCAGGGATCTCATCGCAAATGTTGTCAATGGTATGGTCTCGTCGTTGAAGGGCACTGATGAGGCAAGAGAACTCAGGATCACGTTGAGAAGATGATGTCATGAAAAAATTGGTGGCAGTTTTCGTAGTAATCCTGCTCTCCTGTGCTGTGCTCGGATGTGTTACAAGCGAAAAAGTCACGCTAAAAGTACTCCATGCCGGCAGCCTGTCGGCGCCTTTTGAGGAAGTGGAGAGGCTGTTTGAAGAGAGATTTCCGAATGTGGATGTGCAAAGGGAGGCCGCAGGCAGCACAAAAACGATAAGAAAGGTGACAGAACTGCATAAAGAGGCAGATATCGTTGCTTCTGCCGATTATTCACTAGTACAGGATATGATGATGCCAGAGTATGCCGATTGGTATATACAGTTCGCAAAAAACAGCATCGTCATAGCATACACAAACGACAGCAGGTATGCTGAGGAGATTAATCAAGATAACTGGTATGAAATTTTGAGGAGACCGGACGTCAAATTTGGCTTTTCAAATCCCAACGACGACCCCTGTGGGTACAGGTCTCAAATGACGATCCAACTGGCTGAATTGTATTACAACGACAGCAGCATCTACGACGATTTGATAGAAAAGAACACGAATCTGAGGATGACGTTTGAGAACGGAGCCTATATCCTAAGAATGCCTAACTCCGAGGAAATAAATCCTTCAGACAAAATCATGATAAGAAGCATGGAAATGGAGTTAATCCACGGCTTAGATGCTCATGAAATCGACTATTACTTTATATACAGGAGTGTGGCAGAGCAGCACAACGAGAGATTTTTGGAATTGCCTCCACAAATCGATTTAAGCAGTGTGGATTATGCAGACACATACAAAAAGGCACAAGTAGTGCAGTCTTCTGGAAACGTCATCACCGGAAAGCCAATCGTTTACGGGATAACGGTACCAAAGAACGCGGAGCACAGGGATCTGGCGATTGAATTCGTGAAACTTGTTCTAAGTGAGGATGGTCAAAAGATATTTGATGAACTGGGTCAGCCGCCAATAGGGCCAGCGGTAGGAAGTGGCAATGTACCGCAAGAGTTGATGACGTTAATATGTCAAGGATGAGGTAAGATGTTAGAGCGCTCTAAATTGACTCTTAAAATGAGCCAAGAAAAGACCATATTGATTTTCACACTTCTTGGAGCCATCATCTTGGCTTTTATCGTAATTCCGATAGCCAACACGATTGCTACCCAAGTCATTCTTGACGCGGATGCTTTGATAAAAACCGCTAAAGACGTGGCTGTTTTAAAATCCATCTGGTTAAGCATTTATGCTGCATTTCTGGCTACGTTAATCGCTCTTATTCTTGGCGTTCCTTTGGCATACCTGTTAGCAAGGAGAGATTTTTGGGGAAAGGGGAGCATAGAGAGCATAATAGATGTCCCCATTGTAATCCCTCATACAGTGGCTGGCATAGCGCTACTCACCGTGTTTGGATCCCATGGATTGATTGGCTATCCCCTGTCCAATTATATTGGGTTTGTAGATGCTTTGCCTGGAATTGTAGTTGCAATGCTCTTTGTCTCTGTTCCTTTCCTGATAAATTCCGCCAGAGAGGGATTCGAAAGCGTTGACCCAAGATTGGAGAACGTTGCGCGATCGCTTGGTGCCTCAAGATGGAGGGCCATTTGTAAGGTAACTATTCCCCTTGCTTCTCGCCACATATTGGTCGGGGCGATTATGAGCTGGGCCAGGGCGATAAGCGAGTTTGGGGCAGTGGTTATTATAGCATACTACCCAATGATTGCATCTACACTGACATATGAGAGATTTTTGTCTGAGGGGCTATCCGCCTCAAGACCGGTTGCAGTTTTACTGATGGTCGTTTGTTTATTGGTATTCATCCTTTTGAGAACGGTTTCCGCAAGGTGGGGAAGATATGATAGAGATTAAGGGTTTATCTAAAAACTGGAAGGGGTTTTCTCTTAAAAATATAAACCTAAAGGTGGAAAAAGAGGAATATTTTACCATTTTGGGTCCCACCGCCGCGGGAAAGACGCTTCTGCTCGAATTGATAGCGGGGTTTTGTGAGCCAAA
>JAUWXC010000067.1 GCA_030616565.1 Methanocellales archaeon
CCATACCAGCACTATGTCAAAGCGCTGCGAGAACTCGGACTCAGTCAGTAAGCCATCGTGGCAAGGTGCTAAGTGCCGTTGTTGCCAAAGTCAAATTATAAGATTTCACTTTTCTTAGTTGTGCTCAGGTAGGCTGTGATAAGCGCGCATGATGCCGAGGACATCTACATGGTGCCGCTTCTACTTGAGGATGAGAACTTCGACGAGCATCTAATGAAAAAACTCCACCTTAAGCCCAAGAGAGATGGAAGAGAGTGGCACAAGATGGTCGAGGAAATGGCGGGTCTTACGAAAAAGGTCAAGGTCGCACTGATCGGCAAATACACGGAAGTGGAGGACGCGTATCTGAGCATCAAGGAAGCGCTGAAGCATGCGGGCATAGAGAATGGCTGCACGGTGGATATCGTTTGGGTCGAGGCAGAGAGTTTGGAGAAGGATCCAAAAGCGGTCAAGCGCCTGAAGGAAGTCAACGGCATACTCGTTCCTGGCGGCTTCGGCACCAGGGGGACCGAGGGCAAGATGAAGGCAATTCAATATGCAAGGGAGCATAACGTCCCGTTTTTAGGTCTATGCTTTGGCATGCAACTCGCAGTCATCGAATTTGCCAGAAATGTGGTTGAATTGGGGGGTGCAAACAGCTCTGAAATGGCGCAAACGGAGCACCCTGTCATTGATTTGTTGCCCGAGCAGGTCGGCGTCGAGGAAATGGGAGGAACGATGCGTCTGGGCAATTACGAAGCCGTTCTCAAGAAGGGTTCGCTGGCGCATAAGATATACGGCAAGATGAAGATCGTGGAGCGTCACAGGCACAGGTATGAGGTCAATCCGAAGTACATTGATGTCATTGAAGCCAAAGGCATGTATTTCTCCGGCAGGAACAAAAACAGGATGGAGATCGCTGAGATTCCATCGCATAGGTTCTTTTTCGCCTCGCAGTTCCACCCCGAGTTCACCTCGCGCCCGGAAAGGGCATCACCGCCTTTCAGGGCTTTTGTCAGGGCGATGCTGAAGAAGTAATGGGTAACTTTATGCCTTTTTGAGTGCTATTTAGTAGGCATTCGATGATGGAGGTTTTATGTCAGGAGATGGTGAAGCGCTTGATATATGTGAGCTTTTGTTGACCGCACAAATTTACAATGAGTCGAAGGCGCTCAATGAAGATGACGTCCCGCCCAACATACGCAAACACTACTGGGATAAAAAGGGGAAAGGTGTTAAGCGCCCCATCAGCGTGTCAGAAGGCGACGTGGAGAGCATCTATGGCATCAAGAATGCCCGCAAATACACAGCATCGCTACCGTTTGTCGAGTTTGACGATTTTGGCGAGAGCCTGCGCATGACGGTTTTTGACCTGGGAGCAAAGTGGTTCGAGAAGCGGGGGGCTGACAGAATACAGCAAAATCCAGTGCTGGCATACTACTATGAGAATAATAACGCGGGCAACATCAGTTATAGTCAGGTGAAGATGGCGAACAGACCAAAAGAGGTGGACAGGGAGTGGATTGATTCCTTGATAAACGAGGTTGTCGAAGAAGAGGAGGATGCCAAAGACGTGCTCAAACTGGTTCACATCGTCGCTCCAGAAGAGGTCAAACAAACGCTGAACGAAATCGTGCTCACCAAAGAGCAGGAAGGCAAAATCAGCAAGATCGTAAAGGCAATTGAATACAGGGACTACCTCCGGCAGATCGGGTTGAGGGAAATCGGAAAATTGCTGTTTGTAGGTCCACCGGGAACTGGGAAGACGTCCACGGCAAGAGCCCTGTCCGAACGGTTGAAACTGCCATTTTTGGAGGTCAAGCTATCGATGACCGTCAGCCATTTACTGGGCGATACAGCCAAAAACGTCGACAAGGTGTTTGAGCTGGCGAAGAGACTGAACCCATGCATTCTGTTCATCGACGAATTCGACTTCGTGGCGAAGACCAGGACATCGGACGAGCATGCAGCGCTCAAAAGAGCCGTTAATACGTTACTGAAGTGCATCGACGAGATCAGCCTGGTCAGTGACGGCGTTCTCCTGATAGGTGCGACCAACCACCCCAAGCTGCTGGATAATGCGGTGTGGAGGCGGTTTGATGAAATCGTCATGTTCCCCCTGCCAGATAAAGCGATGCGGCGGGAAATTCTCACCAAAATCCTCGCTAGCATTGAAGGGGAGATTGATGCGGCAGACATCGCCCGGCGAACAGATGGCCACTCCGGCTCTGATTTAAGACTGCTTCTCAGGGAGGCGGTCCTGAATGCGCTGACCGAAGATAGGACAACGCTGACGCATGAAGACCTCGTCAAAGCGGTGGACGCCTTTAAGGGCAGAACTGATATGAAGATCATGGAAGGACACGAGTGATGAAGATAACGTTGTTGGGAACAGGAGACACACCCGGTACACCAACAATTGGCTGCGACTGCTCAGCGTGTATGGATGCGAGAAATGGAGGGCGAAGTTACAGGTCGCGCTTCTCCGTATTGGTCGAAGGCGAGGGGCATGTGTTGATCGATACCAGCCCGGATATGAGGACGCAGCTGCTCAACGCCAACGTTTCTACTATCAACGGCGTGATATGGACACACCCTCACTATGACCATTATGCCGGCTTCGGCGATTTCTACAGGATTCAAAAGAGCGTTGATGTCTACGGCATCAAGGAGACGCTGGACTACATAGTGGAGACGTTTCACTTCATGAGCTGCAGGCGGCATGACGTGGCATTATACAAACCTTTTTCACTGATTGGTCTGGAGTTTACGCTGTTCAGGGTAACGCACCTACCCTTTGAGAATGCGGTGGGCGTCAAAATCACAGATGGTGACAAAACCGTTGTGATCACGGGCGACACGAACAAGGAGATTCCCGAGGAGAGTCTGAAGATGATGGAGGATGCAGACCTTCTCGTCGCCGATGCCCTTGCCCCTACCTTCAAACTCAAGAAGCACATGAATGCGGCGCAGGCGCTCGCCTTGGGCAAAAAGCTGAGAGCCAAGCAGATCGTGCTGACCCATGTCGGGCATTTCTTTGGACCCCATGATGGCGCATCAAAAAAATGGCCCCTTGGATATGATGGAATGGTCTTCGAATTCTAAAAATGGAATGGGATGAAATATGTGGAAGAAATGTCCTGGCACCAGGGATGTTGTGCGTCCGGAGATAATATTGAGAACGTGTCCGGCCTGTGGGGAGGAGGTGGAGTTTTTTAGCTATGAGACAGAGGCAGTGTGCCCGTCTTGCGGGAGAACGTTGCACAGGGAGGCTACCCCTTCGTGCGTTAGCTGGTGCGAATATGCATCAAAATGCATTGATGACCTGATGGAAAGAAAACTCATAACTCCCTCCAGAGCGGCGGAACTCAGAAAGATAGCCGAGAAGGGTAAAAAATAGCCCCCTCAATCCATCCACTTGTCCGAGACGTAATCAACCAGCCTGCCGGCAATGTACGGCATGATGACTATGTATGCAATAGTTCCCAAGATCCCTGCAACAGCACCTATAACCGCCGTTACCCAACCTATTGCACTGAGGACGATGAAGAAGACAGCGACAAATATCAACCCGCACAGCCAGTAGTTCAAGTTTTCATTCTTGACCAATTTTCCCATCCGTTCACCTCCTTTTATGTTTGTGTTTGATGATGTTCGTGTTTAAGTAATAGATTGACCCATTCGGCTTAAAGGTATGGAGGTTTGTGGAAGTTTGCGGGAAATAGTTTTATTTCTCATACCACAGTTTCTGTCCTTCCGCCGTCATCTTCCATACTGATTTCCCTGCGAGCATCCTCTTCAACACTCTTAGTAGACCTTCAGCTCTGAGCTTCTTCTCCAAATATTCGAAGTCGAGACGATTTTTATATTGTCTTAATAAGAACCGTGCTTGCTCGTAGTCTGTACGAGACTCCCAATACACACACGCTTTTATGCGGTCAATTATCAAGTCTTCAAGTCCCAGCACATATACTGGCTGGTTTTTAACTCTTATCGTTGTAATCTTACTTTTATCCCCTGCCAGATAAGAGCTGGGTATCTCTACGTAGAGTCCTATTTGTTCATTGATCCAATGTCTCCCGCTTGGCTTGAAGCCGAAGGTCTTCTCTAATATCTCCCCGATTATCCTTCGGTTTCCTACAAGGTCTATGTCATAGCTTGGATAGATCCCCTCTGTGTAAAATTCTACTGCTGAGCCGCCCACGACAACGGGTTGCACATCCCTCTTTTCAGCTTCTCGTGTCAAGAGGCTCATAAAATATATCTTTCTGTCCGCGAGGTTTTCTATTGACGCTGTTCTCTCTAATTCGGACTTCATAGACTTATTTTCCTCTCCATTTCTCTTTTGCCGGTCCATCGAACTTTTCCAGTTTTAATGTTTTTCTCTATCTTTGCCGACGCCAGGCGCAAGAGTCCTTCCGTCTCATCTTCGTCTCTGGGTTTACCCCTGGTAATCCTTCCAGCTATTGGGCGTATGATTATTCCCTCCTCCGTTGGACTTACATCTACCTCTGTAGGTGATCCCAACTGTTCCAAAAAGACACGTGGAATGATGATTCCACTACTGTTCCCGATTCTCCTTATTTTTTTAATCATGTTATTACAAAGTTATAACATTTATATGATATAAAGCCATCGTTGAATTGGTGAATTGAGCCAGGATTGAAATATGGGAATTTTGGCAATGTATATTTAAGAGGATTGAAGGCAATAGATGGATGATATAAAATCTCAAAGAGTGGGAGAAATGCCCTACACAAAAGAGCAGGCAAAGGAAGAAATCAAAGTTATTGAAGGGGCTAATAAATGAAATATTTGAGAAGAATTATGAGGAAGGACTGATATGGAAATTAAATCATTTAGAATAAAGAATTATCGATCAATAAAAGATAGTGGTGTTTGTTATATGTCGGGCGATAATATCACGATCTTAGCAGGAAAGAACGAATCAGGCAAAACTGCAATTTTAGAAGCTCTGGAGGATTTTGATACAGAGAAAGAAATCAGAGAAGAAGCTATTCCTATCCAAAATCTAGAAGCTACGCCAGAAATAGCGGTAACTTTTGAAATAGACAAAGGAACTCTTAACGAAATTTCTAAAG
>JAUWXC010000011.1 GCA_030616565.1 Methanocellales archaeon
GCCCTGGACACATAATACAGGTTATCGCAAAATCCAAAGATGTCGATGTATTAGCAAGAAAAATCATTCAAGAAACTGGCTCGCTGGGTGTGCGCGTAATGCCGATAAGGCACAGGTTGATCGCCAAGAGGAGGATAGATTCGGTCACGGTTGAGATCGCCGGAAAAGGTCGAAAAGTAGGGGTCAAAATTGCAACGGATGCCCAGGGAAACATCCTGGACATCTCTGCTGAATTTGAGGACTGTAAAAAAGTGGCGAAAGATGCACGCGTCCCGGTAAGAGAAGTGATCAGAAAGGTAGAGGAAATCGCCTGGAATCAATTTTCATGAGTTTCACAAGAAGGAAGATGGGGGCTGTCATAGCAATCATCGCAGTCATCGCAATCGCGCTTGCAGCCTCGTATCTCATGTTACCAAAACGCGCTGCAGATATTGCTCCAGATGAATTGCTCGGAATGGAAAAAGTCGTGGTTTTAGAGGGCGCAGAGGCCATCGAGGATGTAAGACAGAAGCACATTGGGGCAGTCGAAAACGCGGAGGATATTGCAATAGTCCAGTACGGTCCGGCATATCACCAAATCGTATTGTGGGTAACGCTGTATCCCAACGATGTCGTCGCTGCCAGCGAGAACGAAAAAATGGCGGATGCGATGGTTAGATTCGGTGGAAATTGGAAAGAAAACTTAGAAGAGGTAACCATCGGCGGCAAAAAGGTGTACGGGACTACACCGAATGGCGATTTTCATTATTTCTGGGCGGAGAGAGAATACGTCTTTTACGTGATAATACCGCGCATCCTCCAGGAGAGTACAACCGAGGTAATCACCGCGATAAAAGCCTAGGCTCATTTATCATCTGACGCACCATTATAACACAGAATCGCTTCATCCAGTGTGAGCTCACCCTTTGCGACCTGCTGGGCCAGTTTTCTGGGAATGGTATACCTGCCGTTTGATTTCTCCCGGCTATGCTCTTGTATCACTCTGATCTCGCCTTTTGTAGGTATGATTTGCTGTTTTTTGACCGGTATGCCCTCGAGATTGGCGATGTTGATGGCAGCCACTATGTCGGAGATCGTCTGACCCCTTACCCCCTTTCCAAGATGCGGTGTGGTAAAACTCTCATCCACTAATTCAACCCTAACGCCCAACTCGAGCAACGTGTTGACTATCCTCGCCCTGACGAGCCTGGCACCGTGTCCAATCCTGACTATGACATTTCTAGCAGACTGCTCCCCTAAAACGTCGTTCACAATTTTGGCGACTGCTCCAATCGAGACCTGGTGCACGGAGATAACCGCCCCGCCCCCAATGACCGCAACCCCGGGATAGTTGCCAGGATCGATGCCGATTATGACTTCGTCATACTTGCGGGCGCCATTTAACAAACGTTGCGCCTGATCGACTGCTGCCGAGGCTTTTCTGGCAACTACGATCTTATTTGCATCAAAATCAATTTTATCTTGTTCTGTTTCTGTCGTGATTATTGCGCCAACGTTGATGGGGATTGTCTCCCCAAGTGAGGGCGTTATGAAATCCAGATGTCTAGCTCTCATCTCTGCTACAACTTGTTGATAGACGAAAAAATCCTCGGTAATCAATGCGATTTTTTTGTGCCTCGGAATCCCCTCCTCAATGTAAATTAGTTTTGGAGATACTTAAATGTTGATACTGCCCAAATTTTATCTTAAGCAAGAACATACTCTTCTATATCAAATGAAAATTGAAAGGTACACCAGCGGATGCGAAAAACTCGATGAACTGTTAGGTGGCGGCTTTGAAGTCGGGACAGTAACGCAGATATTCGGAGAGGCGGGCAGCGGCAAAACCAACATCTGTCTTCAACTTGCCATAGAGACCGTCAAGAATGGCAAAAAGGTCATATACATTGATAGTGAGGGATTCTCTCCAGAACGATTTGAACAGATAGCTGGAAACGGCGTGGGAAAGATAGCCAAGGATATAATCGTATATGAGCCGATGAACTTCGAGCAGCAACACGCTGCCATTAAGGACATTGAGAAAGTGATTGATAAAGTAGGAGTCATAATCCTCGATTCAGCTGCGACGTTCTACAGATTTGAGCTCGATGATGAACGAGACATCGCCTTAATAAGAGAGTTGGCAAATCAAATTGCGCATTTACTTGGGCTCGCGAGAAAATACGGCGTCGCGGTTGTGTTCACGAATCAAATCTATACCGACATAGAGAGGGACCAATACCGCCCCTTGGGTGGAAACATGATCGAACACCTATCAAAGATTATCGTCCAGCTGGAAAAGGTTGGCATCGGGAGGAGAAAAGCCACCCTGCGAAAGCATCGCTCCATGCCAGAGGGAATAGCGTGTGAGTTCGTGCTCACTCAAGAAGGAGTAAGAGATGCGTGAAAAATGTCAAAACGATCTGATTATCCCCTCATAGACGGTCTCTGCCGTGCCTTCTAAGAATACATGGTCATCCTTCAGCGATGCGTGCAGTATGCCTCCTTTAGTTTTGACGTTCACGATGTCGCCTATCTTTCCGAGTTTGTTTGCGACAGCAGCAGATGCGGCCGCTCCAGTTCCGCAGCTCAGCGTCTCTGCCTCCACGCCCCGTTCATACGTCCTGATCTCAAGTGCGTTTTTCCCCACCTTCACAAAATTCACATTTGCACCCTCTGGAAAGACCGGGTGATGCCTGATCTTTGGTGCGACCTGTGCTATTGAAACACCTAAATCGTCGACGAAGATGACCGCGTGCGGCACGCCAGTGTTAACCGCAGACACTCTGCACCCTTCTAACTCTTTATCAAAGAACTCGAATCTTGGCACGCCCATATCCACCTTGACCCAAATTTGATTTGCCGTATCCTTTCTGGCCTCTACTTTCATATCGCCAGCGATCGCCTCAACAACAACCTTGCCCAGCCTCACATAGCCAGCGTCGATTGCATATTTTACAACACACCGAATGCCATTCCCGCACATCTCCGCCTCTGAGCCGTCAGGATTAAAGACTCTCATCCTAAGATTTGCGTGTTTTGACCTGGAGAGGAACAGAACGCCGTCCGCACCTACCCCAAAGCACCTAGCACAGAAACGCTCGGCAAAAGAACTCTTCTTACCCTCCGGTATGATTTCCTGATCATACTCGTCTATCAAGATGAAGTCGTTGCCATTTCCATGCAATTTGGTGAAGATTATCATGCTACCCCTTGAGCCTTGATGGGATAACCTGGTTCTTCAACAAATCATCATACGACTCGCGCTTCCTGACGATCTCAGCCTTGCCATCACACACGAGCACTTCCGCGCATCTTGGCCTGCCATTATACTGCGAGCTCATCGAGAAGCCGTATGCTCCTACATCGAGGATCGCAAGCAAATCGCCCTTCTCAACTTTGGGCAGACTTCTATCGCTTGCAAGAACGTCGCCAGACTCACAGATCGGTCCCACAACGGTATAGGTATCGCTTGGGCTCTGGTTTGCTTTATTCGCAACCACGATGTCATGATGCGCGTCATACATCACCGGCCTCAAAAGCAGATTGAATCCCGCATCTATGCCGACGAAGTTCTTGTATGCCCTTTTGACCGTATTCACCCTTGCCAGAAGAATCGTCGAGTCTGCCCCTATGTAGCGTCCTGGCTCGAGTATCAGTTTTGGTGCTATGCCCAAGGATTTCGTGCGCTCCTCGAATATGGGTAAAATCGCATCCGCGAGCTCGGAAGGAGATGGCGCCTTTTCCCCTGGTTTATAGGGGACCCCAAGACCTCCACCGAGGTCGACGAATTTCAGTTCAACGCCGATTTTATTCACCCGCTCGACCAACTCCATCATCTTACGCGCAGACTCTGCAAAAGGCGCGACGTCGAGTATCTGCGAGCCTATGTGACAGTGAATCCCCACCGGCTTGATGTTCTTCAGTGCAAGCGCTTCTTTATATGCCGATACAACCTCGGCATGTGGAATCCCAAACTTGGATGTCTTAAGACCTGTCGCAATCTTGGGATGTGTCTTCGGCGAAACATCCGGATTCACCCTAAACGCGACCTCAACTTCCGCACCCTGCACCCCAGCAATCTTCGATAGCATTCGCAACTCATCCAGCGAATCAACGGATACTCTGACACCTTCTCGCACTGCCATCTCCAGCTCGGCATCTGTCTTGGAGTTTCCATTGAACAGCATCCTGTCCGGAGAAATCCCCGCCTTAAGGGCACAAAACAACTCGCCGTCCGAGAAAACATCAGCTCCAGCGCCCTCTTGCGCTAATATCTTTAGTATCGTCAGATTGTAGTTCGCCTTCGCCGCATAATATATGTCCGCGTCTGGAAAGGCGCTCTGGAAACGCTGATAATTAGCCCTAAGCCTGGATTCATCCGTCACATAAAGCGGTGTGCCAAATTTCTCAGCCATGGCAACAGCATCAACGCCGCCAATGGTGAGATGTCCGTTTTCAATTCCTAGATGATCCCTATGTTGGAACATATCATATCTCCAGTTCTCTCATTCGCCCAACTGCTTCCTTGATTTGTTCCACTGGCTTTGTCAGCGCAAAGCGCAGATACCCCTCGCCGTAATCACCAAATCCAATGCCTGGAGTTACCACCACGCCGGCTTTGTCCAGCAGCAACTTGGAAAAGTCGAGCGAATCGTGCCCATGTGGCACGGGCGCCCAGACATAGAACGTCGCCTTTGGCTGCTCCACCGCCATGCCGAGCGTCTTCAATCCTGCAATCAAAACATCTCTCCTCTCCCTATAAACCGCCCTCATCTTCTCCGCGCAATCCTGTGGACCTTTCAGTGCGGCAATTCCAGCCATCTGCACTGCCCTGAACACACCCGAGTCTACGTTGGTCTTCACCTTGCCCAGTCCAGCCAGAATTTCAGCGTTACCAACCGCAAAGCCAAGCCGCCACCCAGTCATGTTATACGTCTTCGAAAGCGAGTGAAATTCGACACCAACCTCCATCGCGCCTTTCATCTGCAGAAAGGATGGTGCTCTGTATCCGTCATACGTCACCTCTGAGTATGCGTTATCATGGCAGACGATGATGTCGTTGTCAGATGCAAAATCGACAACTTCCTTGAAAAATTTCTCGTCAGCGATTGCCGCGGTAGGATTGTTCGGATAGTTGAGAAACATGAGTTTTGCCTTCTTCGCTATTTTTGCATCGATTGAATCCAGATTAGGCTTAAAACCATTCTCAGCCAGCAGCGGCATGATATGTGGAACGCCATCTGCAAGTATTGTTCCTATCTTGTACACTGGATATGCCGGGTCCGGTACCAGCGCGATGTTACCCCGATTTATGAGCGCTAAAGGCAGATGTGCAATTCCTTCCTTGGAGCCGATTAGGGTTAGCACCTCGTCCTCTGGGTCCAGCTTGATGTCAAATCTCTTGTCGTACCACCGGGCTACGGCCTCCCTGAAAGAGGGCATGCCTTCATAGGAGGGATATTGATGCGTAGATGGGTCTTGCACGGCATCGCACAGCGCTTCAACGACGTGCTCTGGCGTCGGCTGGTCTGGATCGCCTATGCTGAGATCGATGATGTTGATGGCCTGCTTGAGCTTCTCAGCCTTAAGTTCATCGATGGCGGCAAACAAGTATGGCGGCAGCGCGTTTATTCTATCGGCGTACATTTTCCCATCTAACATCATGCGGAGGAGAGAAATACTTTTCTCACTTCCTACTATTGATTAAAAACAATGAAAATCAGCGAGCTCTCTGGCAAATTACCCGAGAATGCGATTCAATTTTATGTAGATACCGGGTTCGACGAGTTATATCCACCGCAAGCAGATGCGATTCGGCGCGGCATAGTTGATGGAAAAAATATTGTGGCGGCAATACCCACCGCATCCGGCAAAACGCTACTCGCAGAACTGGTCATGTTAAAATCCGTGTTAAGTGGTGGCAAGGCGATTTACATCGTGCCGCTAAGGGCGCTCGCCTCTGAGAAATATGATAGATTTTCTCAGTTTTCGCAACTTGGCATCAAGGTGGGAATCTCCACCGGCGATTTTGACTCGAAAGATGAGTGGTTGGGCAGATGTGATATCATCATCACAACGTCTGAAAAGGCGGATTCGCTGCTCAGAAATGAGGCAAGCTGGATGGATGAGCTTACGGTCATCGTTGCAGATGAGATTCACCTCATTAACTCCCCCGACAGAGGACCAACGCTGGAGATGACGTTGGCAAAGCTGATGAAATTGAATCCGAGGGCACAAATCCTTGCGCTGAGCGCGACGATAGGAAATGCAGATGAAATAGCAAAATGGCTTGATGCGGAATTGATTCGAAGCGACTGGCGCCCTGTAGAGCTGCGAGAGGGCATCCTCTTCGGAAAGGCGATCGACTTTATCAACATGAAAAAAGAGGTCGCAGTTGATAACAGGGATAGTACGATTGCGCTTTCGGTTGATGTTATAAAAGATGGTGGGCAGTGTCTCATTTTTACCAACACGCGCAAGAGGGCAGAGGAGACGGCCAAGAGAGTTGGCAGGGCAATAGAAAGCATAATTGGTGCAGATGAACGTCTGACGAAGATGGCCAAGGAGATCAAAGAGGTTGGTGAGACCGACCTGTGCGAAAAACTTGCTTTTTGTGTTGAAAATGGAGCGGCATTCCATCATGCCGGACTGAGGAGCGAGCACAGGCGCATCATAGAGGATGGTTTTAGGTCTAACGTGATAAAGGTTATAGCGTGCACGCCCACGCTGGCGGCAGGCTTAAACTTGCCGGCAAGGCGCGTCGTCATCCAGAGCTATAAGCGATATGATGCCGGCTTTGGATTGGCGCCGATACCGGTTTTGGAGTATAAACAGATGTGCGGTAGGGCAGGCCGCCCGGGTCTGGATCCATATGGTGAGTCGGTCCTCATTGCAAAAAATTTTGATGAGAGGAGCGTGTTGATGGAGAATTACGTGCTTGCAGATCCAGAGGATATATGGTCAAAATTGGGCACGGAAAATGCGCTGCGCACCCACATATTATCGACGATTGCAACCGGATTCGCTTCCTCGCGAGCGCAATTGCTGGATTTTATGGATAACACGTTCTACGCGTTCCAACAGGAAAGATGGGGGCTGGAGCATGTGATAGATAAGGTGCTGGAGTTCCTAGATGGGGAGGGCATGGTGGTCGAGCATGATGACAGATTGCGCGCCACACCGCTTGGCAGGTTGGTCTCGAGATTATACATAGACCCCTTGTCAGCCTCCATCGTCATCAAAGGGCTGCAGACTGCAAGAAAGACCGCTCCGCTCACCCTCATTCACCTGATCTGCAGCACACCTGATATGAGAAAACTCTATTTGCGGAGCGGGGATTATATCTGGGTTGAGGCCTTTGCCACACAGCATCACAACGAGCTTGCACCCATGCCTATGAACAACCCCGAGTGGTATCTCGCCGAGGTCAAGACGGCGATGATGTTTCTGGACTGGGTTGACGAGCGATACGAAAACGACATAACGAAGAAATTCGGCATCGGTCCTGGAGATATCCGCGCATTAGCAGAAACGGCAGAGTGGCTCATGCATAGTACGGCGGAGTTATCTGCCTTCTTGAGATCGCCCCATACAAGAGATGCGAGGCATTTGGTGCAGAGAATTAGGTATGGCATCAAACCCGAGTTATTGGAGTTGACCAGATTGCGGGGAATAGGAAGGGCGAGAGCGCGCAGATTGTACGACGCCGGATATACCGATTTGAGCAAACTCAAAAACGCTGGTCCCAAAAAGATTGCAAAATTAATAGGGGTTGGAGTTGCTGCCAAGGTGATGGAACAGTTGGGTGAGTAGGACATGAACATCAAGATCATTGGAGGAAGAGTTGACATCAAGGATGCAACAGAGTTCATCAAAACGTTGGGCAACGTCGCCAAAAGATACAAGGTAACGGTCCAAGCGCTGGATGCGAACAAGATCGCTGGCGCAGAGCATCTTCGTTTTGCGGTCGAGAAGGCGATGAGGTCGATGTCTTCGCAAAGGAACATCTCCAAGGATCTGGGCATGGAAATTCTCCTGTATGCCTCCGGAAGGCGCCAGATTAACAAGGCTCTTCAGTTGGGGATTTCGCCCGGCAAAGGCAACGTCGCGATTGTCATAGTTGGTAGCAATGCAGAGCGCGCAGGCAAGGAGATAAAGGAGTTCGTTCAAGAAGCCCCTGTGCTGGATTATAATGAATCAAAGAAAGATGCCATCCTAAAAACCTTCGGCATCACCGATGCAGAGATAATGACCGTTGGTGAGGATAAGATTCCAAAGCTTGTGCTGGAAAGGGTGGCACTGCTGGATGTTTTGAAATAGTGTCACCTAAAACAAATCCTTTTTAGGAATAACGATTGTCCCATCCGCTCCAGAGAGATTTTCAGCCATACCATGCGCCGCCAAGTATGCAGTGTATGCTGCAAGTATCGCATCCAAAAGATGGTGGCTCAAAATCCCCTCTGGTAAACCAACTACAAGTTTACCAAGGTCGTTCTGGATTTGTCTTCTTCCCTGCAATGTTTTCTTCTTTGCCTTAGCGCCGACATTGCACCTTAGGCGGGTGGCGTATGGATAAACCTCTATTGCCTGGATGCCCTTTTTCTCCAGTGCACACCTGAGACTAACGCCCAACTCGGTAATCTTCCGAAAAAACGGCGCCCCAGGTGGATAACAAGAGATTCCCAATCTGCGCAACATGAGTTCGCACTCCCTCCAAACGCCCGTGACTGGAAAGGTAAGCGGTGCATCAATTGCTACAAGAAGTGGTTCTTTTTTGTGGAGGTCGATGGTCGTATCCAAAAGATGGTCAAAATCAAGGAGTGTCGGCGATGTTAGTCTGCAACGCTCATCGAGAACAGCATATCCAGACTTTCTCGTGCTCAGGTCGATGCCAACGTACTTCAATTTATTCGAGAATCCCGCCCCTGTCTGCCGAACTCGCCAGTTTCACGTACCTGGCGAGGTATCCTTTTAATTCGCGCCTTGGTGGTTTCCAGTCCTTTCTGCGGGTCTCGATCTCTTCTTCGCTCAGTTCGACGTTCAATGCCCTCTTGGGAATGTCGATCGAAATCATATCGCCCTCCTTCAGCAACGTGATAAGCCCACCCTCAAACGCCTCTGGCGAGACGTGCCCAATGCAGAGCCCGCGCGTGCCGCCAGAAAAACGCCCGTCGGTGATCAGCGCAACCGAATCAGATAGTCCCATGCCAGCAATTGCCGACGTCGGACCCAGCATCTCCCTCATGCCAGGTCCACCCTTCGGGCCCTCATACCTAATGATGATGACGTCTCCTTCTTTGATTTCTCCACCAAGAATCGCCTCGACTGCCTGCTCCTCACCATCGAAGATGTGCGCCGGTCCTTTGTGAATCAGCATCGTCTCATCCACGGCAGTTTGCTTGACGACTGAGCCATCTGGCGCAAGATTGCCCCTGAGAACCGCTACCCCTCCCTCTGGATGGTTGGGGTTATCAAGCGGCCTGATAACTTCCTCGTTTACTATCCTCGCATCCCTCAAATTCTCACCCAGCGTTCTGCCCGAGACAGTCATCACATCCCTGTGCAACTTGGATTCCAACTGCTTCATGAGTGCTGGGATACCTCCTGCCCTATCAAGGTCCTCAAGCATATGCGGTCCGCCAGGGCGCATGTCGCACAGATGTGGAGTTTTTCTGCTCAACTCGTCGAAAATGTCAAGGTCCAAGTCAATACCCGCCTCATATGCTATTGCAGGCAGGTGCAATACCGTATTGGTCGAGCCTCCAAGCGCCATGTCAACCATAATCGCATTTTTAAATGCAGCCTCCGTCATGATACCGAGCGCGGAGATGTTCTGCTTGATGAGCGAGACGATCTGCTTGCCCGTCTCCAAGGCGATCTTCCTCTTTTTCTCGTCAACTGCATGCGCGGTTGCGCACGCTGGAAGTGACATGCCAAGCGCTTCCGTAACGCATGCCATGGTATTGGCGGTGAACATGCCAGCACAGCTTCCGACACCCGGGCAAGCAACGTGTTCAAGTGATGTTAACTCCCTTTCGCTCACAGAGCCCGCCTTGACACCACCAACAGCCTCAAAAACCGTGATCAGGTCAACATTTTTTCCCTTGAATCTGCCGGGCTTCATAGGGCCGCCGGTCACCGCGATCGCAGGGAGATTTATCCGCGCCGCCGCCATCAAGTGACCTGGTACGACCTTATCGCAGGTGGGGATGAGCACCATGCCGTCGAATTGATGCGCCTTAACCCATAACTCTATGGAGTCGGCGATGACTTCCCGACTTGGCAATGAGTAGTGCATGCCATCGTGACCCATTGCAATGCCATCACAAATCGCAATCGTGTCAGCCTCAAAGGGGATCCCACCCCCTGCCCTAACGCCTCTCTTGACATCCTCTGCGAGTTTTTTGAGATGGATGTGACCAGGAACTATCTCATTATAGCTATTGATGATGGCGATAAATGGTTTGTCAAAATCCTCATCCTCTATACCACAAGCATGAAGAAGTGCCCTATGTGGCGCTCTTTCAAGACCTTTTTTAATTGCATCACTTCTCAAGATAACGCCTCTAACCTATACAATACGTTCTTCTTTTAAAATAGCGTCCCTCTTTTAAAATAGTGATGTAAAAATAGAGGACGAAGAGTTACCAGTACCACGGAACGGCTTTGCACATAAAATCCCTTTTTTGAAGGACTTATTGTGCAGATGAAGGAGTTTTTGTGCAGAATTACGCTCACATAAAAATGAGAGGAGGTGATAAATTTGAAAGATTTAGAAACGGATATAA
>JAUWXC010000125.1 GCA_030616565.1 Methanocellales archaeon
ATTGTAAGCGTTGGTCAGCCTAATGACGTCGACCGGCATCAACACGTGCTTGTCATCGATCTTGGGCAACTTCGATGCATCAACGCCTTTTTCCAGTTTTACGATCGCACCCAGCAAATTCAAAATCGCGTTATCAAAAACGATGTCGCGTACTGTTCCCACAAGAGTGCCATCGCTGTATATGACTTTCTGCCCTAACAAATTCTTCGCCGATATTCCAGGTGGAGCACCTTTGTTTTGATGTAACAGTGATTCGATCAATCTCTCCCTTTTATCGAGCATATCCGTGCTTATCCCCAGGAGTTTTGCAGTCCCCTCTATGTCCACGACATCGCCAAGAGGAATAGATTCCCCCTTGAGATCATACAGCATTGCATACGCCAAGCACTGCGCATACGCAAATGGGTAGTCCTTTGCAAATCTGCCATGAATTTTCCTGGCCCTCGCATCATCAGGGTCGCGGAGAAAGTCGTCTGCTATCTCTCTGACCTTAGACGCAAAGACGATTTTTATGTCTGACCCTTTCTTTAACGCCCCCACCGCCCTTGGAATTGCGAGTTTAATGTAATGCTCTATGGATGCGTCATCCACTGGCTCGAGTAGAAAATTCCAGGGAAAAAGTCGTGATTTTAGATATGTAAAGGCCTTATCTGCGCTTAGTTTTATCGACATGGTATTTCCTTATGAACTTGATGATTTGCTGTATTTTTGATTTCTCTTCTTCGGCTGGGATAGCGGCCTCTCCGCCGCAGAGCATCCAGACCCATCTTCCAAAATCCGTTACCTCATACTTGTTGACGTGCTTTTCGACCAAAGGATGCTCCCATTCATCCTCTACCAAGTACTCCAACCCTTCTTCAAGCCTCTTGTCATACACATCGGTTACAAGATCCTTGTATTCCTCGTCTTCTATATCACAAATTCCTTGAAGTTCCTTCAAGCTCAGCGCAGAATTCGAGTCGATCAAGACGTTAAAAACGATAAAAGCGTAGTCCTTTTCCTTAAGGCGCTGCCAGTTTAAGTCCACTTGATTTGGCCCCCCCAACATCTTTTTCGCCGACTCTTGAAGGATTGTAGTTACATAATTGAGAGAGCTGAGCGCTGCCAGGTCGCTGGCCGTTGGGATTTTGAGATTTATACCCTTAGCAGATATCTCCGCATTTTCAAACTCGAGCTTTGGTTTGGGTTTGTCAAAGAATATATCCGTTATCGCCTTGAAATACTGCTTGGAAATCGGTTCATGTTCGCTGTCATAGGGAAATAGACCATCCTTTCTTTGATCTAGGCTGGGGGCGAAATCAGACGTCAGCTCGAGAATTTCGGATATGACCTCAGAGATGTCCGCGTAAGCACCCGCCCTCTCACTCGTAACTGCCCTCAGTTCGCTCGCCTTCTTCTCCAATTCTAGCCTTAATTTGCCGGTGATGCCCTTTTCGAGCAACTTTTCGATCTCTTCTAATTCCTTCCTCTTGCTATCCGCTTCATCAGCATCAATGTCCTTCTTAAGAGACCAGTATTTTTCTGCCAGGGCGTTTACCCTTTCGTTAAAGGCAACTTTAGTCATAGCGCATCTCCATCGGTAACCATAAATTACTGGGCGATGTATATAAGAGTTGTTGGTTATGAAGTACGTCGTGCTCGTCGGAGATGGAATGGCCGATTACCCCTTGGAGACGTTGAATGGAAAGACGCCTCTACAGGTTGCTCGTACGCCAAACATGGATTTCGTCGCGAGTGATGGAAAGAATGGGGTCGTAAGAACCGTGCCAGAGGGTATGGTGCCTGGCAGCGATGTCGCAAATTTATCCATCCTGGGCTATGACCCAATAAAGTATTACCCGGGCAGGGGACCTCTCGAGGCTGCGAGCATGGGCATTTCTCTTGACAGGGATGAAGTGGCGTTCAGGTGCAATCTCGTAACTGTTAAAGATGGTGTGCTCGTTGATTACAGCGCCGGACATATTTCAAGTGAGGAGGCACGAATCCTAATCGAACATCTCGATGAAAAATTGGATGGTGGTGCCCGCTTTTATCCAGGAGTCAGTTACAGGCATCTGCTGGTGCTCAAGGGATGTGAGGATGTGATGTGTGCGCTTCCACACGACATCGTTGGACATCCTATTGAAGAGAACTTGCCCAAGGGCAGGAATGCGGAGATTTTGAGGAGACTAATGCATGACTCCGCCCATATTTTGCAGGAACATGAGGTCAACATGGAGCGAAGAAGAAAGGGCAAAAATCTCGCCAACATGATATGGCCCTGGGGTCCTGGGAAATCGCCAAACATGCCATCCTTTGAGGAAAAATTTGGGATCAGAGGTTCTGTAATCGCAGGGGTTGACCTGATAAAGGGCATCGGTAAATGCATCGGGCTTAAAGTCATCGAGGTGCCCGGCGCCACTGGGTACTTGGATACCAATTATGAGGGGAAGGCTGATTATGCGCTGAGCTCTCTTGCTGATAGGGACTTCTGCTTCGTGCATGTGGAGGCTCCAGACGAGGCGGGACATAGCGGAGATGTAGGGGCAAAAATAAAAGCCATAGAGGATTTTGACGAAAAAGTCGTTGGAAGAGTGCTGAAAGGACTGGAAAAGTATCGAGAATACAAGATTATGGTATTGCCTGACCATCCAACGCCGATTTCGGTCAGAACGCATACCAGCGATGAAGTTCCGTTTGCCATCTATTCGCCG
>JAUWXC010000003.1 GCA_030616565.1 Methanocellales archaeon
GCCCTGTGTAACGCGCACGCACCTTTGTATTTCATTGACTCTCTTCTCAAGCGCTTTAACGAGTGCGGTGTTATCCTGGTACTCAAGTGTTGCTCCACAAATCGGGCAAACGAAATTGGTTTCTGCTGCCAGCTCAAACAAAAACCGTCCGCAACCATCAACGCACGCGTAAAACATGCTGTCTTTTTCAGCCTCCAACCGTTTCTGGAGGTTTTTCAACAGCTTTCGCGTCTCCGCATCTAAGACATCGTATATGTTGCTCAAATCGATCTTCCATAGGTAGGTGAGCCATCCGCTGTCCTTGTCTCTTTCCCTGCGATATGATGCCAGCCCATTTTCGTAAAGAATGTACAATGCTCGCCTTACTGTGTTTAGACTTACACCCGTCACTTCTGCCACTTTTTCATCGGTCGTCTCCCCTTTCGGCGCCTTATCGACCATCGTGAGACCATCCTCATCTACCAACCTCATAAGATACGCTCTAGCAATAGCGCCTTTCAACCTTGCCAAGCTAACACTTCCTCTCTTAATAACGCGTTCGGGAGACTTTAAACTTGCCCAGCGCGTTTGATCAAAAGCGCGTTTTTCATTGCCATATATACTGCATCCTTCCTGGTGGCACCAGTTCCAAGGGCGATGGCAATAGGATCTTCTGCATTTATCTCCTTCCCGACAGATGGCACGTTTACTATGCCATCAACGTCCAGATTTTTTCTGATCCTCATCTCATTCCTGGCGAAAACGACCATCTTGACTGCGAAGCGAGTGGCTTGTGTCCCCCTCACCAATTCACCTGAGCAAGCTTTCGCATGCGCATCGAACAAATTGATGCCCGTGGAAAGCTCTACGGTATCTAAACTGCCCTGGAATCTCGGATTTACCTCGAGCACGAAGGGACCATCTTTTGTGATTACGAAATCCACCCCATTCGAGCCGATTAATCTCAATTCAAGTACGAGCGTTTCTGCAATCCTGCGCATTTTGCCGCTATGCTTGGTTTCAAGAGGAGTGATGTTGCCACAATACCCGAAGGGTTGCATTGTTCCCAACCAGGGTACACCTATTAGCTGCTCGTTAACAGCCAGCGCAACTGCATTTTCGCCTGTTGATAACACGGAAACGCTGGCAAAAGTACCCTCTAAATACTCCTGCGCTACAAAATCCGGAGGCGGTGACCCTTCATAAATAACCCTACACATGCGCCCACCTATCCCATATCTGGGTTTGATGATTGCAGGATATTCTATCTCATCTGTGAAAACACGGGGATGAGGTATATCAAGTTGGTCTAATTTCTTTGCCAGCAGTGCTTTATCGGATGACATGCGTGCTATCTTTGGATCGTTGCCCAATATCCTGCCTGGCGATATCTCCCTCATCTCGAAGCCCGAGCCCAACACTATGGCGTCTACATCGAATTTACGCACGTATTTGTTGAGCTCCTCATCTGACAAATGACGGTCGAAGGTGAGCAAGCCATCAACGCACCGCCTGAGATCCACATCTCCAAAGCGGTCGATAGCGTAAACGCTGTAGCCCGCCTTTTTTGCAGAACATGCGATATGTCGTGTGTTGCCCCCTATGATCAATACGCGCCGAATGTTCATTTAACCCCTCTTTACGCACTTGCCCCTTCTCTTGGGAATGACCTTCAACCCTCCCTTAAAACCACGTTTTAGCTCTCCCCCTTCCTGCAACCTGTCAAGGAAAATTGCCAGCGCTGTCACCTCAGAGTGTGGTTGATGACCGATGGCAACATTCCAGTCTGCCAGATCGTACACTTCGGCTGGGACCTTTTCCGCGCCCACAATGACCATAAGCTTTTCAGTATCTTTAATTTCGTCAATTATGTCTGGCAGGTTGATGCCATACATCGTGAGATGGCAGACCTTCCCACCAACATCTTTCCATTTCTTGATTTCGCCTTTCCAATTAACGTCACTCCTAATATAAAACTCGCCCCCCCATCGTTTCGCGACATCATCCAAATTCTGTTCTATGGATTTATCGCCAGAAGTGAGCAACACACCCTCTGCACCCAGAGCTCGCGCTGTTAGAGCGACATGTGTCGTCATCCTTTGGTCGCGAAGCAGGCGATGTCCGAGACGAAGAACGACGATTCTTTTCATTGCTTTTTATCATGCTCTATACATAGTTAATTTTATGTGCATTCCAGCGATTAGGTGAAGTGATGTATCGCACGTATGAGGAGATGCCTACGATAAAATTACCTCACGACATGGAGGTGAAGATAAGCGACAGCACCATACGGGATGGTGCACAGATGCCGGGTATCGTGCTCAAAAAAGAGCACAAATTGCAAATCTACGAATTTTTACACGAGATTGGAATTGAGAAAATCGAAACGTTCCTGTTCAACGAAAGGGACAGGATTGCTGCCAGGGAGATGCTGGATAGAAACTACGAAGTTCCCGAGGTGACCGCATGGGCGAGAGCCGCTCCAGAGGACATAGATTTAGCCGTAAATATGGATGGTATAGAAGAGACGGGCATATTGATGTCGGTTTCAGATGTGCACATATTCGATAAAATGAGACTCAAGAGCCGGGAAGAAGCCGAGAAGAAGTATCTAAATGCGCTGGACTATGCCCTGGATCACGGTCTCCGCGTCAGATGTCATCTCGAGGACACGACGAGGGCTGATATAGATGGTTTTGTCATTCCGTTGGTGAAACAGATCGTGGATAGGACACCGGATGCAATCATCCGGATTTGCGATACCGTAAACGTGGGCTTGCCCTTCCCAGAGACCGATTTCCCATATGGCATACCCAAGATAATCAAACGGCTCAAGGATATTGGAGTCAAAAACATAGAGACACACGTCCATGACGATTTTGGATTTGGTATGACGAATACCATGGCAGGGTACTGGTATGGTGCGAACTGGTCAAGCTTGACGTTCCTGGGCATAGGGGAGAGGGCGGGAAACACCGAACTGGAAAAAGTTCTGTTGTTCTTGATATACAGGGTCGAAGGATTTCAAAAATACAATCCGGAAAGCCTCGTCAAATTTGCGAGATACATGGAAGACGAGATAGGAATCAGGGTGCCGAGAAACAAGGCAATAGTTGGCAAGAACGTCTTTGCCCATGAAAGCGGCATTCATACCGCAGGAGTCATCAGAAATCCGTTCACATACGAACCGTTTCCGCCAGAATTGGTTGGTGCAAAGCGCGAACTGTTGATCGGTGATACATCCGGTGCGGAAGTCATACGGATGAAGGTTGAAGAAGCATTATCAGAACTGATGGGTGTTAAAACCAAGATTGATAAAAAGGATCCGCGCATAAAGGCCATCCATGAGGACATTCAAAGACTTTACGATGAAGGGAGCAGGCGCTCATGCATCTCCGATGAAGAGATTAAGGCATATGTCGAGAAGTATTTCATGTTCGCACCCATTGTGGAGAAGGAACTCTCTAGGGAGGAGGAGTAGTCATGGCAATAGAAATGAGGACTGAAGCGCCTCTGAGAGGCACCATTGACTTTTACCAAGCAGCGGAGAAATTCGTGAGATATTGCTCCATGTGTCAAAATTCTAAGCGTCCTGAGGACAAAGTCTTGTATTCCAAGGAGGCAAGAGAAAATTTAGACGCTGCGTATGGCGCATACCTAGAGAGTTTTCCGGTAATATTCTCCACGAAAGATGGTGTGAAGCCAATACCAATTTCTCTGGAGGTTAAAACAGAGGAGCTTAAGCGCTCTCTAGAAGCGCAGCTTACATCTTTGGATAGACAAAGGATAAAGAAATACCTCTCGGCGTTAAACAACCTTAAGAAGTACTGTCCTGGGAATTGCAACTCCAAAAAGGTTAAAAAAGACATCGAAAAGATAAAAAAACTGGCAGAGGACGTGAAGAAGGCCACAGAGACGATTTATCTTGAAGACCTTTTGGACATGACCAAAAAACAATTAAAGGAAGCAGCAGAAGACCCGGAAAAATTCAAGAGCATGTTTCCCTTGCCCCCAAAGCCCCTGGAGATAGAGTACAGGGGTTAACTCCTCATATATTCGCTTGTACGTTTTGCGATCTCACCGGCCATCTCGCTGAGTGCTGCCTTTCCTCCCAAATCGTAGGTGACCTTGCCCTCTGAGATGACCTTTTCCGTCGCTTTAAAAATCGCGTCTGCGCCCTCTTTTTCACCCAGATATTCCAACATCCAGGCGCCCGCAAGGATTGTCGCCGTGGGATTGACCCTGTCTTTTCCGGCATACTTGGGTGCAGAACCATGAGCCGGCTCGAACATCGCATAATCGTCGCCGAAGTTTGCTGAATACACTAAGCCAATGCTTCCCACTAGGGCAGAGCACTCTTCGCTGAGAATGTCCATAAACAAATTGGTCGAAAGAAGCACCTTGTTATTGAACAACCGGGGATTTTTGATGAGCTGTTGCGCCATGTTATCGATGTGATACTCCTTTACCTCTATATCGGGGTAGTTTTTCCCCACCCTTCTAACCGCATCTAAAAATGCGCCACATGTCAGCTTAAGAATGTTGCTTTTATGAATCGCTACCACAGTGTTCCAGCCTCTGCGTTTCGCCTCCTCGAACGCAAATTTAGCGATTTTTTCACTCGCGGATTTCGTGATTTTTCTGAGCGCGATGTACGTGTCATCCTCCCGAGTCTCCGAGCCGTAATAGAGCCCTTCCGTTCCCTCTCGAACGCAGACGAAATCAACGTCTCCTAACGGCTTGGGCGTGTTTGGAAATGTCTTGATTGGTCTGACATTGGCATACAGGTTCAACCCTTGCCTTATCGAGACCGCCACGCTTTTTTGTGTACCCTCCCCACCAGGTGTCGTCGTCGGTCCTTTAAAGCATGCATCCGTCTCCCTGAGTACATTCCATGTCTCCTCTGGAATTAGGGAGGCTCCTCCATGATTTTCCCACCACTCTAAGCCAGCGTCGCACATGAGGATCTCGATATCAGGGTTTGTAACCTCTAAGACTCCTAGCGCGGCATCGATGAGTTCCGGTCCCACGCCATCTCCTTTAATCACCGCTACTTTTTTGGTCATATTCTCATTCCGTAAAGCCACCGCTTTTCTTCAAATACGGCATCAGTCCGCCCGCATCCAACAATTTTTGCATAAACTCCGGGATTGGCTTAAATTTGTACGTCTCGTTTTTCGTAAGATTCCTAATGGTTCCCGCGCTAAAATCTATCTCAAGTCCATCTCCTTGAGAAACCTTATTTGATATGTCCCTGCACTCTATCAGCGGCATGCCTATGTTAAAACCATTTCTGTAGAATATCCTAGCGAACGACTCTGCTATGATGCAAGATATGTCACATGTCTTGATAACCAGCGGCGCCTGCTCCCTGGATGAGCCGCATCCGAAGTTCTCTGATGCAATGAGTATTGGATTTTTCACCTTCTTTGCATCTTCACAGAACTTAGGGTCAATAGCCACAAACGCATGAATAGCCAGCTTCTTGATGTCCAACTCGTCGTACTTGTATTTCCCGGATATTATCTCGTCTGTGTTGACATCTTTTGGAAATACTCGCAGCACAGTTCCTTTAATTTTGTCCATCTATACACCTCGTGGGTCCGTTATCCGTCCTGTTATCGCGCTTGCTGCCGCCGTGGCAGGACTACACAGGTATATTTCTGCCTTATCGTTGCCCATTCTCCCCCTAAAGTTTCTGTTCTGTGTCGATAACGCCACCTCGCCATCTCCCAGCGCTATTATCCTGCCAATGCAGAAACCGCATCCTGGCGCTCCGATGGATGCCCCTGATCGCAAGAACGTTTCTATGATGCCCTCTCTAATCGCTTGGAGTAAAACATCTCTGCTCGCAGGATATACAATTAATCGTGTACCTTCTGCAACCTTCTTTCCCTTCACTATTTGTGCAGCGACACGCAAATCCTCTATGCGTCCATTAGTGCAGGTCCCTATGCACACCATATCAAGCTCTACGTCTTCGAACTGCGTTACAGGAGCGACGTTATCTACCTTGTGCGGAAATGCCACCATCGGCTCAAGTTTTTCCGCCTCGATGATAATTTCATCAGCGTATGCTGCGTTTTTATCCGGAACGAGCGGTGCATATTCTTTGCCCCTGCCATACGACTCTAAAAATTCTCTGACCTTCTCATCGGCTTCACATAAACCGGTTTTGGCGCCCGCTTCAATTGCCATGTTGCACATCGTCAGCCTCGATGCAAGACTCATCTTGTCTACGGTATTGCCTAAAAATTCCATGGACATGTACGTCGCACCGTCTGCCGTTATCTCTCCGATTATGTGCAAGATCACATCCTTAGAATACACGTGCTTTGGCAACTGTCCTGTTATTTCGACTTTAAACGACTCCGGTACCCTGAGCCACGTCTTTCCATAGGTCATGATCGCTGCCACGTCGGTAGAGCCCATGCCCGTTGCAAACGCGCCAAACGCACCATGCGTGCAGGTATGGCTGTCGGCCCCTATGATGACCTTCCAGGGAGCGGTAAATCTCTCCAATACGATCTGATGGCATATGCCGTCACCATTCTCGAAAAACTGCAGATTATTTTCCAGGGCGAATTTACGCATGAAACTGTGAACGTTGGACACTTTTTCACTCGGAGAAGGCGACGCATGATCGCATACGCCTACAACCTTGTTGGGGTCAAATACACTTCGTTTCGACAGTCCGAATTTCATCTGCTGTATTGCAAGCGGCATGGTACCATCGTGGGCAAAGACCAAGTCGACTGGAGTAATGATCAGGTCACCTGCTGAAACATCGGTACCACTTTTCTTCGAAAGAACCTTCTCCGCCATCGTTTTGCTCATTGGCATCCCTACATAGATTTGCACACCTCTTATATATCTTGACCGATGATAATACTAAGCGGGCAATGGAATGAAGCGAGACGTAAAAACAGCCATCGGTAACGCTGCAGTGAAACTGGCAGAGAAGATTGGCGCCGCCGTGATCATCATCGTCGATGATAGGTTAGCGAAAAAAATCAAAACCGACATCCCGGTAATAGTCGCGTCTGTGGGGGAGGGTGCTGGCGAAATCAAGGACGACCTGGCCGTCAATCTGCTGTCTAGGGCATCAACTAGGCTCGATCAACTGAGGAGTGCTGTGACGGATGCATACCTCAAGGGCGATATCAGGGCAAGTGATGTAGTGGTGGGGGTTATCGGTGGCGAGCATACCGACACGATCATGGTGTATGACGTTGGCGAAGCCCCCATAATCAGAAGCATAGATGAGGGCATTAGAATAAGTCCAAGGGTGATCAGAAACGTTCTGAGACTGGCACTGGAACTGGGATATGAAGGGAGGGAGAGCAGAAAAATTGGTACTGCCTTCATCATCGGCGACTCAGACGAGGTGCTTAAGCGTTCTCACCAGATGGTTTTGAATCCATACGAAGGACACAAGAAGAAAGATAGAGATATAACAAATCCAGACAACTGGGAATCGATCAAAAATTTTGCACAGCTGGATGGTGTATTTGTCGTTGGAGAGGATGGGTATATCGTAGCAGCTGGAAGGTACATGGATATCGATGCAAGTGATATTAGTGTCAAAAAGGGACTGGGTGGAAGGCATGCAGCATCGGCAGCGATAAGCAGGGATACACAGGCAATCGCCATTACAATATCCCAAAGCGGCGGAGTTGTGCGAATTTACAAAGATGGGCTGCAAATCGCCGAGATGGCACCCAGTATTTGATTCTTGAAATAGCGGGAGTTTGTAACAAATCGTACCAGAAATTATTACCAGAAATCATTATAAGTATGTGTTACATTCATTTAGTCGAATGAAGCGAAATATCAGAGTAGAAAAAATCACACAGGTGCCAATCGAACAACAGAAAATCGAGTTGGTCGAGAGAAAAGGGATAGGGCATCCCGATTCAATATGCGATGGTGTGGCGGAAGCTGTAAGTCGGGCACTATCCAGAGAATATCTAAAGCGATTTGGCAGAATTTTACACCATAATACAGACCAGGTTGAGCTGGTCGGTGGCGAAGCGGCCCCAACTTTTGGCGGAGGAGAGGTCATAAAGCCAATGTATCTTTTGTTGAGCGGGAGAGCGACAACATACGTCGGTGATGAGAAGGTTCCTGTAGGGAGAATCGCCCTTGATGCAGCCAGAGAATATCTGGCAAAGAGTATAAAAAATCTGGAAATCTCGCACATGGTAATCGACCAGCGATTGGGGCAGGGTTCTGCAGACCTTGTAGACGTTTTTGAAAGAAGCGGGGTGCCAAAAGCTAACGATACATCCTTTGGCGTGGGTCATGCTCCTTTCTCAGAGCTGGAGCGAATTGTGTACGAGGTTGAGAGGGCGATAACGAACGATTTGAGCAAGAAACAGTCAGCCATTGGAGAGGATATAAAAGTGATGGGGTTGAGGGAGGGCGACGACATATACGTGACTGTCGCAAATGCCTTTGTCTCTAGGTATGTGGATGATCTCGAGCATTATATGGTGGTAAAAGAGATGCTGACGAAACACGCTCAAGAGGTGGCTGAACAACACACCGAGAGAAAGGTGTTAGTAGCTGTAAATGCGGCGGATGACTACGAGCGGGGATGCGTATACCTAACCGTCACCGGCACCTCAGCCGAAATGGGTGATGACGGTTCTGTGGGCCGGGGAAATCGCTGTAATGGACTCATTACTCCCAACAGACCCATGAGCATGGAAGCTACTAGCGGCAAGAATCCGGTCAATCACATAGGCAAGATCTACAATCTATTGGCAAACCAAATAGCGCATGATATAGTGGGGGCGATTGACGGCATCGAAGAAGTATACATACGTATTCTGTCCCAGATAGGACAGCCAACTGACAACCCAAGGGTCGCTAGTGCGCAGATCATACCTAAAAAAGGAGTCAATATGGGTGTAATCAAACCCAAAGCCGAGACCGTGATCGATGAGTGGCTATCGGATATTCCAAAAATCACCGAAATGGTTGTAAAGGGCGAGCTAATGACCTTTTAGCCTTCTACTCTTGTACTCTTTGATAATGGACTCTAAAAACTCGACCTTCTTTCTGAATTTTGTCTTCTCGCTGCGCTCTTTCCATCGGACGATCGCTTTATCTAAGGTGCTTGGGTCAATAGCTACTAAGTCGTCAACTCTATGAATTGAAATTTCTTCAGTCGTGAAAACTGGGATATCGCTCGCGAGAAATCGCTCCATGGCGGAATGAGACATCTCATTCTGAATGATGACAGCCTTTATGCCCTTGTCCCCTATCATTTTGGCTGTAACACTTCCACCGCCACTGGCATCTTCTAAAAAAATCACATCTCCTTTTTTCAACCCATATTTTGCGTCTGCCTCTAAAATGGAGTCCTTGGTAAAGGTGTGTATGACTTTTACAGGCTTGGCATGGGGCGTCTCCAGCGTTCTAATGCCTTTCAATTGATCGATTTGGCGAGACAAACGGGATATTTTATTCTGCAACTCCTTCACTTTTTCCTTTAGTTGCTTGACTCTCTCGTTGCGTGCCCTGATTTCTTTCGTCTTCATCAACTTTCTTAGCTCTCTCAGCGTTATCCTGTCTATCTTGTTTGTTAATAGTTTAATCTCCTCGTCTCTTGCGGATAACTTAGATTGCAACTCGTCGACATAGGCTCTTAGCCTGTTGATCTGGCCTTTTTGACGATGTATAGTCTCTTGTAACGTTTGTACTCGTTCGTCTACTTCCTTCGTTTCTTTGACTTCCTCCGCCATCTTCTCAGGAACCGCAGATAACTGGGTGATGCCAGAGTCCACCGAGATGCCTTGAATTACCAGTGCTTTGACCTCATCCGGTTCAATACCCGCAGGTGTTTTCTTTTCAATTTGAGCAAACTTGTTTTTGCAGTCCTTGAATGCCATACGTGCAGCAGCTAATGCATCCCGTTCATGGTCGTTGGAACACTCAAAAGGCTTTGTCAAAGCGATTTTTTCGTCGGTGGATAGTGACTTTCTTGGGGAAAACAGGGCTGCATGAAATGCTCTTTTAACCCTCTCTACCATGGCTGGCGGTGGAGTCACATCTGTGGCTATGATCAGCGGGCGTCCATGTGCGGCTATGTGCTCTACTATACTCGAGGTTGAAATTGATCTGGAGCTGGATAGGCCTAGCAATTTACCCTTCAAGTCGAGTATTGCGACCGCTGTGGTCGTGCCAGGGTCTACGCCAACGATGAGATATTTCCTCTTTCTGGACCGCATGACTCGCTCCAAATCAATTATAACGTATCATGATAAAGATAGCTTTTGATGGAGACGAAATGCGATAAGTGCAATCGCCAGTCAATCCTCTATCAAAGGTATTCTGGCATGCATCTTTGTGATGCGCACCTCCAAGAGGATGTCGAGCGCAAGATCAAGAGGAGCATGCGGAAATACAAGATGGTAGGAAGAGATGACGTCATTGCGGTTGCGCTGAGTGGAGGGAAGGACAGCATGGTTGCGCTGCACGTGTTGAACTCGCTATTTGGCAATCGTCCAGACGTCTCGATAATGGCGATATCGATTGACGAGGGGATAAGGGGATACCGCAAGAAGACGATCAAGGCAGCGAAATCCTTATGTAAAAAGCTTGGCGTGCCACACACCATAGTTTCATTTGATGAGAGTTTCGGATGGACACTGGACCAAATAGTGAAGGTGAGAAAGGACAAGTTCCCGTGCAGTTTTTGCTCCGTGCTCAAAAGAGCTCTTCTAAATAGGACCGCCCAGGCGTTAGGTGCCACCAAAGTGGTGACAGGGCACAATCTGGATGACGAGGCCCAATCAGTATTGATGAACGTCTTGCGGGGGGACGTGGACAGACTGGTTAGATTAGTTCCCATGAGCGTCAGACCCGGGTTGGTGCCCAGGATTAAGCCGCTGAGAAATGTTCCAGAGGCAGAGATTGCTTTATATGCGCGGACTGAGAATCTGCCTGTGGATTTTACTGAGTGTCTATACAAGGGTTTGTCCCTCAGGGGGGAAGTAGAGTGCATATTAACCGATTTTGAGGACAAGCATCCTGGTACTATGTATGCAATAATGGGTGGCTTTTATAAAATGTTGGATTTACTGAAGAAAGGATGGACACAAGTCGATCTGCAGCAGTGCAGCGTATGTGGAGAGCCCACATTCGCTAAAACATGTCAAGCATGTAAGCTATTAAGAGAGTTAAAAAATAAAAAGGAAAAAAGAGAGCGCTCTATCGAATGATATCGATGAGCTGTCTCTCTTGTACGTCAGGCTCTCCATGCATGTTCAGCATTCTCGTTGGTCCAAGTACCTGTGCCGATTGCACGCCTGTCATAATGGCCATCACTCTGACCTTGCCCTCAAAGTCAGGGTTAATTCGCGAGCCCCAGATCACATTTGCACGTGGGTCAAGTTCGTACGTGATTTGCTGTGCGATGTTTTCCGCATCACTCAACGTCAGGTCAGGTCCACCAGTTATGTGAATCAGTGCGCCAGCCGCTCCCCTGTAATCGACATCCAGCAATGGGTGACTCAATGCCGCCCGCACGACACCTTCAGATTTATCCTGTCCCTTTGTCTCGCCAACCAGCATGACCGCGACTCCGCCACAACTCATGACCGTCTTGATGTCAGCGAAATCCAGGTTAATCAACGATGGTTGAGTGATCGTTTCGGATATACCCTTAACAGTTTCGGCAATCAGTTGGTCCATCACTGAGAATGCCTGTTCTATCGGAAGGTTTGGCACATATTCTAAAAGCCTGTTGTTATCCAGAACTATCACGGTATCTACCGCATCCCTTAGGTCTTCTAACCCCTCCTCGGCTAGAACCATCCTAGCTCGTTCTACCCTGAACGGGGTTGATACCATTCCAACGACAATGGCGCCTTGCTTTCTAGCGACTTCTGCAACTACTGGCGCTGCACCGGTTCCAGTTCCTCCGCCCATGCCCGCGGTGAGAAATACTAAATCCGTATCTCTCAATAGGTCTTCCAGCGTCCCCCTTGCGAGTTCAGCCGCTCGCTTTCCGACATCTGGGTCGCCGCCAGCACCAAGTCCCTTGGTAAGCGACTTGCCTACTAAAACCTTTTTGTCTGCCTTAATGGCATCTAGGTGTTGTTTATCGGTGTTTAGGGCCATCGTTTCTGCACCCTCGACACCCATGCTGAACAATCTGTTAACTGTGTTGTTTCCTGCTCCGCCGCATCCCATGATCACTATTCGTGGTTGTCCAAATTCCTCAAAATCCTCGATGTCTTCAGTTTGCACTCGCTCTTTTTCAGCGTATTTTAACGCTTCTTCTATAATAGATTGCATCCCCATCCCCTCTTTTTGTGTTTTATGCTAATGCAGATATTTTCTCCATTTTATCTAGGAGTTTGTCACTCCTATCATCTACTAAATTTCTAACAGCCGCCCTGATTGCTTCACTCTTGGACGGAAACTCTCCTACATCGACCATTAAGTCGATCATCTTTATTTGTTGTTTCGGGAGCCTGATTGTTATGCGTTCCATACACTCCCACCTTGTATGACGATTGTCCGACAAAAAATTGAACATAATGTTATATAAGGTTATGGATTCTTATACCATATATGAATACAATATTGGTAACAAATCTGGTCAACAGTAGCTACTTCTGTTAAAAGTTGTAATTAAAGATAGAAATATATGAAAATAGACCTGGTTGCCTTTGACTCATTTGGTATTAAAAGCATGTGCACAAGAGTGGAGACTAAAGACATCACGGTAACCATTGATCCTGGTATAGCAGTCGAAACGGGTTCGTTTCCATTGCCGGACGATGAAAAAATTCGTTTAATCATAGAATATGAAGAGGCAATAAGAAAGAGCTGTGAAATCTCCGATGTCATAGTAATCACACATTATCATTACGACCACCACATGCCGGTAGCAGATGAGAAGATGTACGGAGATAAGATTCTCTTGATCAAGGACCCTTTGCGCTATATCAACAAATCACAAAGATGGCGTGCGAGTGAGTTTTTGGACCTCGTCGAAGGAATGGCAAAAGAGATCAAAATAGCAGATAGACAGAGCATTAAGTTTGGGGACACCAAGCTGGATTTTTCGAGACCGCTGTGGCACGGTGTCGAAAACTCCAAGCTGGGTTATGTGCTCATGCTTGCGATAGAAGAGGAGGAAAAAATGCTCTTTTCATCAGACATAAGCGGACCGATAATAGAAGAGTATGCCAGCATGATCATCGAGGAGAAGCCGGATATATTAATTTTGGATGGACCCCCTACCTATATCCTGGGATATATAATGTCCTATAAAAACCTAGCCAGAGCCATCTCAAACATTGAGAAAATCGTTGGGAAAATCGATGGAAAGGTGATCCTCGACCACCATCTGATGAGGGACTACAGGTACAGGGACCTTTTAAAAATCGTCTACGATAAAGTAGCCGAGCTTGAAAAAGAGGTTTTGTCGGCCGCAGAGGCCAAAGGCGAGGCGCCCATGGTGCTAAAGGGCGTCAAAAAATATGGAACAACCAAATGGGAGAGCTGGAACCCCATAACCAGAGAAAAACTTAAGAAAATGTTAGAACGTTAGCCCAAAGAGGATATTTTATATATGACTACTTATTTAAGATGATACTAGGAGCAGGGGATATGTTGACTTATACTACGCTGTGTGCGTTAACACACATTTGCTTAGCTATTATCCTCCTTGGGATGATGATGGGCTTGTATAAAGCACTGGCCCAGATGAGCATAGAGGTGTTTAGTGCGAGAGTTTTTTTGAACCGCCACCTTATAAAAAGAACATGGATTGGAATTTTTATCATCATAACCATGTTGATCGCATTTCAATCTATCAGATTCTATGGTCACTATACCGCATCAGATGTAGATCTCATAGGTGATGCCATAATGTTTGGGGGCGCGGTTCTTTCCATATTGTTAATAACGATGTGGCGTAAGACGTTGCTGTTATCACAAAAATAAGTGAACGCCCAGGTCGGGATTTGAACCCGAGTCGAAGCCTTTCTGCAACCTTTTGATCAAACCTTCCCTTCTGCTTTCGCAGAAGGAAGGTGTTTCTGTGAAACAGAAACCCCTTTTTTTTCAAAAGTTTGCGACAGGGCTTCATGATAGGCCACTACACCACCCGGGCAAAGTCGTTCTCCGGATTGAGGACTGATCCCGCCTCCCGGATTTGAACCGGGGACATCGCGGTCTCTGCGCGGTAATGTGCTCGCAGCGAGCATTAGCAAAC
>JAUWXC010000112.1 GCA_030616565.1 Methanocellales archaeon
CAATGAAATCAATAGCGTACGAGCGAAGAATAACATTAGCGTCTTAAGATGGAATGAAAAAGTGGCGGAAGTTGCCAGAAACCATAGTGAAGATATGGATACAAGGGAATATTTCGCTCATAGTAATCCAGAGGGCGAATATCATTATGATAGGTTGTTAAACGATGGAGTATTTTTCGTTGTTGCAGCTGAAAACCTTTTCTCTTATCCTTGGGGGGGAGAGGCCAATTCAGAATATATAGCCAAAGAAATCGTTGAAGGTTGGTTGGAAAGCCCAGGGCATCGATCAATAATTTTAGATAGGGATGAGTTATATTCGGACATTGGTGTAGGCGTAAGTTATGGCGAGGAGTGCTATTACATCACAGCAGACTTCATTGGCATCGAACGGGAAAAAGATGTGTCCTTAGACTATGGTTACATCATATTCTATTACCTTTATGACCCTAGTTGGGATATTGGCTTTTCAGACGAAATCATTACAGAAATAGAAATAAGTGCGACCAAACCCATCGATGTGTATATAGTGTCTAATAAGGGAGAATATGAGAAATTTTTAAAAGGATATACTTTTGACTACGTGGACTGCTACAAACAACATCGTTACATAAATGAGACTCGAAAAGTGGTGGCGGGGTATGGTTTTATTTTATCAAATGAATATTACAGCACTCCCGTGAATATTAGTTTGAGAGTGTACTATCCAAGCGAGGATATGCTTATTACAACCTACCGAACCAAGGTAGTCCATCAAGCATGGTAAAATTAGAAGTAAATTAGAAGTATATGAAACATATTGTGTATAGGTGTCACGTTGATAAATAACTTACAATCCGCATTCCAAATTGCATTGAGCTTTTATCCCGAGTTGCGCGATCGCAAAATTTCGGTCGATACGCTCAAAATGACCGTAACGAAGCGCAGAGTCGTCTTTGGAAGGGTTCACACGCTGACCGATGTCGGGGGCGAACGGAAATGGGTGATATTTTTCAACTCCAAGGTTTTAGCGCATAACCCTCCTATGGAGGTTTTAACCGAGGTTTTTGCGCACGAACTGGAACACATTGCTAGGGGGGACATAGGTCCCGATTCGAGCACCTCGCGCCCGCACGCCGGAAAAAGGATTGATATGAGCGTGGATTTGCGACTTCCGTCAGAGGTTGTGCAGAAAGCCAGGCAGTGGAGGGAGACGTTTCTGAACTCCCTTTAGCGTAGTAAATGCACATTTCCTATCGTAAATGTTTTAATGCGATGGGTGTATGATTAATAACATGGCAGAGCAAATCGAATGCTACACCGAGGGGCGCTGGAACAACTGGATCACACGGGCAAGGGAGAGCGGCTTCAGCCTTTCTGACCCAAAGAATGCGCCAGATACCACCATCTTCGTCAACATGGAGGAGGACGTGGTGCTGGCATGCTTCAAAATCGTGAACAAGTTTGAAAAAGGAAAGCTCTCCGCAGAGGGGGCGCTGGACGCCATCAAACGGATAGAAACGATAACTCTTACCAGAGTAGAATCCATCAGCGAGGATGTAGACATGATGATTCAATCGATCCAATCATCGCTGGTCGGTGTTTTCGGCTCATGTCAATGTTATATCGAGGGCAAGTATGAATCAGGCCCCATTGATGACCTGATTGAGAGGGCGGTAGAGGCAGAAAAAAGAGGGGATGAGGAGACTGCGCTGGGTTTGGTCAGCCAGGCAGGAGCGAAGATACTTGCAGGTCAATCGTTCGAGTTTAACAGGGAATTGTCACCAGGATGCGTTGCCGAATGGAATGATGGTCTGGACTCGATAGGCGCCGCCATGGTTGGCGATGACAGTTATAAAAAGGATGGGTAGCACATCACAACTTCTTAAAAAGGCGCGCTTGAAGTCCGTAAAACTTCGCATACCCTTCTGTTGCTTTTGAATCAAGCATTTTGACATCAAAGGACACGAGCTCTTTTGAGTACAACGCGTTGGGAGACTCCCTGGCAACTACTTTTGCATTGCCCTTGAAGAGCTGCACCTTAACCTCTCCTGTAACGCGCTCTTGTGTCTTGTCGATGAGCGCACTGAGGTCAGCAAACAAGGGATCGTCTACCAGGCCATGATATGCCAGCTCTGCCCATGTGGCATCCACTAACATCTTGAATTTGATCTCATCGCGTGTCAATACCACCTGCTCCAGGTCTTTATGCGCCGTAAGCAGGATCGTCGCAGCCGGATGCTCGTAATTTTCCCGTGCCTTCAGACCGAGAATCCTGTCTTCGATAATATCCGTTCTGCCCACGCCGTGCTGGCCGCCAATCTCATTCAACCTCTGAATTAAAGCCACGCCATTCATCCTTTTGCCATTTAAAGCGACAGGAACGCCCTTTTTGAATCCAACCCTTATAATCTCTGGATTATTAGGTGCCTTTCCGGGTGGTACAGTCCACTGGAATATCTCTTCAGGTGGCGCATAACCAGGGTCTTCGAGTTTGCCGCCTTCAATGCTCCTACTCCAGAGATTCTCATCCACACTCCACGGCTTTGCCTTTGTGACCGGAACTGGAATGTCGTGCGCCCTTGCATACTCTATTTCCTCTTCCCGCGTTAGATTCAAATCCCGCCTAGGTGCGATGACATCCAGGTTTGTAGTTCTAAACACAGCTTCGAAGCGAAATTGATCGTTTCCCTTGCCGGTGCAGCCATGTGCGAGGGCATTTGCCTTCTCCTTGTGCGCGATCTCAACGGTTTTCTTCGCAATCAGCGGCCTAGCAAGTGCTGTCCCAAGGACATATCCTTCGTAATTGCCATTCGCCTTGATGGCAGGAAAAATGTAGTCATGCACGAACTCGTCCTTAGCGTCGACGGTGTAGTGCCTGTCACTAAACTTTTCCCCTTTTTTTTGCGCTTCTTTCAAGTCCGGCTGTCCCACATCGACAGTTACTGTGACCACGCTATCAAAGTTATAGTGCTCTCTCAGCAAGGGGATGCAAATCGAGGTATCAAGACCACCAGAATAGGATAACACTACTTTCTTCATTCTCAATCCCCCTGCGAGTTTATCGATTAAATAACTCACGGTGATACTCGTGTATCGATTTAATCGTAATTTTTCCTTTTTTAATTGCTACCATTGCATCTGCAGCAGCTCTTGCCGCCTGTACGGTCGTGATATATGGGATATTGAAATCCACGGCTGCG
>JAUWXC010000080.1 GCA_030616565.1 Methanocellales archaeon
AATTTATCCCTGGAAACCAAAACCATAATTCGGCGATTACTTCTGGCGGTAAATGGCAGCACTTTTGTCGTGCTGATGGTTGCGCCGTAGATTTCACCTTCGATCAGGTCATGGTCAAGGGCAAATCCCGGTTCAGCCAGCGCCTTCTCGGTTACAGCTCCTGCGCATAGCTTGTGCCTGGGCAGCTTTTTTGCCTCTACTAATAGAGTGGATAAACCCAAGAGAGAGCAGTGTCTGGCTGCCGTCGCTCCTGCAGGACCCGCACCCACAACTACGACGCCGTATCTTTCTTTCATGCGCATCACCCGTCGGCTTTCACGAAATATATCTTGCGCGCACTATCGCCTAAATCGCGCGCTCCGCCAGAATATGAGATGATGTCCAACGCAGCATCAGCATCAACGATGCGAATGCCCGCAACGATGGTGGCACCTCTCTTGAAAAACGGGTCTGGAAGCATGGATGCAGTAGGTCCAAGTACGATTACTTCGTCTGCATTCTTACCATACTCCAGATATTTTTCCATCCCGCCGTAGATCAAAGCAGAACCAGTGATTATCACGATTTCTGCATCGGCCATTACGTCTTTAGCATCCGTGGATTGATGCACACCGATGCCCTCCCGCTCGATGATCCTGAGCTCTTTTGCGAGCGGTGAGAATCTGTCGACCAAGGGTGGAAAATAACCGACCATAGCTATGACCCTATTTTTCATACCTATCTGATCCAATGGATTGCCTTGACGAAGACGATAGCGCCCTGGAATGATCGTCCATGAAAGGGCATTGATGGCAGCGATACCAATAGTTCGCTTTAAAATATCATCACTTAATGCCAGCCCTGCAGTATGCATGGCATGAGAGCCGGTAATGTCAAAATCGAGGTGAAAAGATGAGATGACATCGCTGGGCGTATATGCGATTCCCGCCTCTCGGCCGAGCTTCACACCAGAATAGCGCTCTCCGATGCAGTAGCGCTGGATGGTTGGGCTTTCCTGCATGTGCTCCTTTAAAAGCTTGATGCAGTCTTCCAGAATCATATGTATAAAGTTGTCCCAAAAAGATATAAAGAGTCATCGGAAAAGTTTAAAGGACAAAGCCGGTTATAGGTGAAATGATGAAATACCTGCTAAGTGCATTCGCAATCACATGGATCGTGCTAATCTGTTACATACTTCTGCTTCTCAGGAGAAGGATGAAATTAGCGAGAAGGCTGGAGAGGATAGGGGGCGAGAAGATTGAAAAAAAGAAATAAGGTGATTATCGGAGTTATCGCCGTCATTATAATAGGCATCATAGGGTTGCATGGCGTTAAGACGACAGGGTACCTGACCGTATCAGAGGTCACATCTGACCTGCAATATATCGGAACTGACGTGCAGGTAAAAGGCATCGTGAAGGAGGGTACGCTAGATGTAAATCTGACCACATCGTTTGTGGTTACGGACAGGAGCGCAGACATAAATGTCGAATACGTTGGCGAAAAACCCGTAAACCTCGCCGGCGGAAAGGATGTAGTGGTCATCGGAACACTGGTCTCCAACGAAAAAATAGTAGCCAGACAAATCTTGACAGAGTGTGCGTCAAAATACGTTGGCGGCTAACCTGACACATACTTTTTTAGGAGTAGATACGCGCTGGAAATTACGAGAGCACACAAGAAGATGGCGACTACTTGACCTTCTAACGCAAACTCCTGCCAGCTGTGAACAGATGCCCAGAGCCCGCTGCGAGTCACAAATGTGGCGAATATCACGAGTATAAAGGAGACTACCGCTAATAGAGGCGTCGCAATTTTGTATTCTCCTCTCCGAAGTCGACTCTGGCAGTGCAGGAATGCGGTCGCGGTGACCCATGGCACCAATGATGAGGTTTCGACGGGGTCCCAGCTCCAGTACCATGCGCCCCATCCTAAAACCTCATATGCCCAGAAGCCTCCAATGCCGATGCCGAGTGTTAGAAACAACCATGCCATCCTGCCCCAAAATCTCGATATGTCTGTCCACCTGATATCATCCGTAAGCAGGTAACCTACCGCTGCCGCATACGGAATGGTCAGCAACGCATAGCCTGCGAATAATACGGGCGGATGAATCGCCATCCAGGGATTTCTGAGCAGTGGGTTCATGCCATATCCAAACAGCGCAGGCATGACTGTAGAATGAAAAGGTTGTTGGATGACCAAGACCAGCAGGAAGAAGGTTGCAACGGCCAGCGTAACCGATTGCGAGACGTCCATGACCGGTGTGTCTTTCGCGTCTTTGGAGATGTTCGTGTACCGCATCAGCACCAAGACGAGCATGATCATCCACGTCCATAAGAGGAATGACCCCTCTTGTCCTGCCCACAGCGCAGCTATCCGATAGTACCATGCCAGTTCAACGCTTGAATGCTGGACGACATATGAATATCTCAAATTAACTGCAAACAAGTAGTATGTCAACATGAACGTGCTTACCGTCGTGGTTGTGAAACAGCCAGCTCCAATGCTCCCAGATAGATTGCGCAAACTTGAGTCGTCTTTTTTGTACGCCAAAATCGAGCATGCCGTTGCGGCCGCCCCCAAGACGAAAGAGAGTTGGATTAGAAGAGTACCGATATTCATATATATGCAACACCCTATTCAGAACGTAAAACCATTAGCACATGTTTTATATATGGATTGTGCTGAGCAATATGGGGCGTCCTGAGCATGAACATCGATGATTATCTTAACGATCACAATGCCATTTTGGCGACAATTGTTGTGCTCTCCATAATTGCCATAATATTATTCATAGGCCTCATCACGCCGCTCTTTATATCAGCAACTGGGGGGGGAGAAGTACGCTTAGAGGCAGGTTATTTCAATGTGAGAACCATCATACCAACGCTGTTGCTCCTCATATTACTGGGGCTCTGCCTCATGCTGAGGTATTTTAAGGGCGAAAGATTGGTTGCCGCTATCGCCATCGCCATTGCTGCTACGGTGATTTGCATCATTGTAAATCCGTTCAAGGATTTCTACCTAAACCCATCTCTCCCGCTCCTCATTTTCGGTCTTGTAGGCATTGTGCATAAAATCTACAGAGCGATCAACCCAAAATCGATCAAAACCACACTTAGGGGAGTGAGCCCGCATCTCATTCATCTGGGCCTCATATTAATTCTGCTCGGTGCGGCCATCAGCACGACCTCCAACGTTGAGGGGACAAGGGAACTTCAGGAAGGAGATAGTTGGAATTTTCACGATTACATTGTTGTGGTAACTGAACTTGATGAAATCCAGAAGAGGACGTCATTTGAGCGCATCATCTACTTTGACGTCTACAAGGATGGCAAACTGATAGACCAAGGGCAGGCGAAAATGGTCTATGATGTGAACTGGGGACAGTGGCAATCCATCGTTTATACCAAGAGGGGGATTGCCGAGGATTTATACATCGCCCTAAAGGGCGTTTCTCCACCAACGGTCAGCCTTTATGCGAGGGTGGTTCCGATGATTAACTTCATATGGGGCGGACTTATTGTAATGGCTTCTGGTATTGCCGTCGTGACCTATACGGACTATGCGATGGAACCCAAGATCAAGGATGTCAAAGGGAAATATGAGGAGAAGTTACGAGAAGAACTCAGGAGATTGAGAGAGGAGGCATAATGCCCAAAAAACACATCCTCTCCTTTTTTGTGCTTCTGTTGCTATTGTCAGCGATTGTCGCAGCTCAGTCTGAAAACATAATCGTCAGTGAGTACAGCATCATGGTACATCGGGTCGACGAAAGGGCGATAGTCTCTGAAAGTATGATGTTTAGCAATGTCGGTGATGACGTATTCTTCGGTGAGCTGGTTGCAGCGTTGCCCTCTGGAGCACACAATATCATGGTTACCATGCCGATAGACGATGCCGGCAATTTGACTGCAGTCCAATACACACGACAAGGAGACAACATCTACTGGATTTCGGAGATAAAACCCAATGAGACTGTTCAAATCGAGATAAGATATCAATCAGATGTGCAAACGTCTGGCGTTCTGCAAAAAAGCACCATCATTGAGAAAGAGTTGAAATATTACACCGGTAACCTCCTCCTCGTCATAATCACCAAGACAAAAGCAGATGTAAGTGCATCTCCACTCGTTGCCATGAGTCCAACCACTTACAATGAGGAATTCGATGCCTACGTTTCATACTTTTTGGGCTCCAATATAATGCCGCAAAAAATCGTGCTCACCTTCACAGAACCGGAGGTGGTGAGTCGTGAGGGCATTCTGCTTGCAGGAGTGATCTGCATCGTGGCTGCGCTCATAGCAGTGCCTGTCTTAAAGGGCAAAAAGATCAAGTTCAAAGAAATCAAGTTATTCAAAAAAGAAGATGTTAAGACGCTGGAAAAGAAGAAGGGGGCTTTGCTTACCGTGTTAAATGACTTGGACAGGGATTACAAAGCCAAGAAGATTAACAAGGCGGAGTACCAAGACCTGAAATCCAAATACGAAAAAGAGGCCATTAGGGTGATGAAGAAGTTGGATAAGATAAAAGGTCGTTAGCATGTGAATAAAAAGTTATTTTTTCTCTAAAGACTCCTCTATCGTCTTTCTCCAAGATCTAT
>JAUWXC010000126.1 GCA_030616565.1 Methanocellales archaeon
AGCATGGAAGGATATCAGAGCAGAATTCAGAACGAAACAGATGCTGAACTCAATGCTATTATTTTCCCTCCTCATAGTGACCATCTTCAGCTTCGCATTCGGGCCATATCCAGAGCGTATCGAGAGACTTGCCCCAGGTGTGCTGTGGGTTGCATTTACCTTTGCAGGAATGCTCGGTCTATCGCGGTCCTTTGCGAGTGAGAAGGAGCAGGGTTGCCTGGATGGATTGAAACTCTGCCCGGTTGACAGGAGCGCCATCTACATAGGAAAGGTGATCTCGAACCTAATCCTGATGTTCATAATGGAGGTCGTCACGATTCCCGTATTCATAGTGCTTTGTGATTACAGCATCCCAAATTTGGGGGAGATTGGCTTTATAGTCCTTCTCGGGACCTTGGGATTCGTATTCGTTGGAACGCTATTGTCCGCGCTAACGGTAAACACGCGGACAAGGGAAATACTCCTGCCGGTCATTCTCTTTCCTGTCTTGGTTCCTCTCATCGTCTCTGCTGTTTCTGCCACCACCAAGGTGCTGAGTGGTACGCTGAACATCTTGGATGAGCTGCGGATTCTGGAAACCTATGATGCCATCTTTTTTATAGTGGCTTTGCTCATATTCGAGTACACAATCGAGGATTAATATGGAAGTCAAGAAAGTTCTGCCCTGGGCGACCCTAGCCATAATGATAATTGCGATATGTCTCGTATTCCATCCCGCCTCTGCCGTGTACGGGCCGGGTGGCGAGACCCTTGGCAACTACTACAGGATATTTTATTTCCACGTGCCCCTGGCATGGGTTGCTTATCTTGCCTTCTTTGTTGTATTCATTTCGAGCTTCAGATACCTGCAAAAGGGGGGGCAAAAATGGGACGTCTTTGCACTCTCTTCAGCGGAGATTGGAGTCATATTTTGCGGGCTGGTTTTAGTAACCGGCATGATCTGGGCAAAATCCACATGGGGCGTTTACTGGATATGGGACCCGCGACTGACGACGTCATTGGTGTTATGGCTGTTGTATGCTGCATATTTGATGGTGCGCTCTGCCATTCACGAGCCGGAAAGGAAAGCTAGGCTTTCGTCGGTATTTGGAATCGTCGCCTTTGTAGGCGTGCCACTCAGCTATCTCTCGATACATCTTTGGAGCACGATTCACCCAGAGGTGTTCAAGAGCGGGGGCATCAAAGGGGAGTTCATAATCTCTGCCCTTGTAGTCAATCTGGTTGCGTTCACCCTGCTATACACATCCCTTTTACTGATGCGCATAGATGTTGAACGAATGAGCGAGAAAGCACAATCAATATAGGAGGTTGAAAATGGTAACAGAACAAGAGGTTAAAGAGGCGCTGAAAGACGTCATCGACCCGCACGTCGGCGCAAGCCTGGTGGATATGGATTTGATTAAGGACGTTGCGATCGAAGATGATGTTGTAAAGATCAAGATGACGCTGACGACGCCGTTCTGTCCCCTGGCGAATCAATTGGTGCACGCTGTTAAGAACAAAGTCGAACAGATAGATGGCGTGAAAAACGCGGACGTTGAACTGGTGTTCTAAGGGCAGTGTTTCAAGATTTGAGAGCGCAATCTTTAAGCCAAGGTATTTCAATATAATTTGAAATAGTTGACATGATAGATGTCGCTCATCTAATATTTGTCGGAGTGGAGGCGCTGGAAGAATACCTTGCGCTGCACGTAATAACCTGCTTAGTGCCGGCCTTTTTCTTGGCAGGCGCCATCGCATCCCTGATGTCCAAGGAATCGCTGTTGAAATACCTGGGCAAAGGGGCTAAAAGGTATATATCATATACAATTGCCGCCACCAGCGGAGGCCTTCTGGCGGTATGCAGTTGCACCGTTCTTCCACTATTCGCTGGAATCTATAAGAGAGGCGCTGGAATAGGACCTGCAACGGCGTTCTTATATTCTGCCCCAGCGATTAACATACTCGCCATCGTTTACACCGCGCAGGCTCTTGGCTATGATATTGGAGCTGCAAGAGCTGTGGCTGCGATGCTACTGTCCGTCATTATTGGCCTTGGGATGGTGTTCATATTTGAGAGAGGGACGATGCTCGGTGAATCGGATGAAACCGATACGTCCCAAAGCCCGGTTCAGTCTATAGATGTGAGGAGAGGGCGCCCAAATTATACGCTGCCAGCGATTTTTATACTGCTGATTGCAATTCTGGTAATCGGGCCATCCAAACTCTCATGGGGCGTCAAGTTGTCCGCTCTCATACCGCTCATCATCCTTACCGCTGTCATGTCATCTAAATGGCTCACGAAAGAGGAGCAGAAGGAATGGATGCACGAAACATGGTTCCTCGTCAAGATGATCGTTCCTATTCTGCTGGCTGGCGTGTTCATCGCGGGAATTGTGATAGACCTGATTCCAATCTGGGTGATTCAAACATATCTTGGCGGCAACTCACTAACATCGAATGCCATTGCATCCGTTTCAGGGGCACTCATGTACATTGCAACGTTAACAGAGGTACCAATAGTCGGTATGTTGATGCACTCAGGCATGGGACGAGGTCCTGCGCTGACGTTGCTATTGGCGGGGCCTGCGCTGAGCCTGCCCAACATGATTGTTATTGGGCGGGTCATGGGCGCAAAGAGGACGTTTGTGTACATATTATTGGTAGTAATAATGACAA
>JAUWXC010000020.1 GCA_030616565.1 Methanocellales archaeon
ATCGTAATTATTGTTGTATTTGGTGGAGAGGCATAAATATTGTAATTGAGAACTCCTCCGAGCGTTGCATTAGTGCGCTCTAACTCTCTTTCGAAATATTTTCCCCACGCATCATAGTATTCGCTTTGAATGGTAATATTCACATAATTCGCATTTGGTGCAGTGGTGCTGACTATTGGATTAAATTTTGTATGATCTGTCAGCACTCTTGCAAATCCCTCTCCGCCAACAGATGAATTTGTCCCTGTGATGTTGACCACGTGAATCATGACTGTGATGTTATCGCCATCCGCCTTCTGGATATATATCAAAGGAGTGCAATCCATGACTGCGCCAGACCTGTATCTCGAGAACGTCGCACCATTTTCATAGGCAATCGCTTGCTCGGCGTATTCGTATTTGATAACACCGGGACTTATTGGGGTAGCAACCCCTCCATCATACCCCACCTGAAACGACCCAGTAACGGGGGTCACACTTAACGCGCCACCACCAATGTTCATCTTCGTGATTCTGGCAGGTCCCACACCTGCAATGGGTCCCCGAACGACCTCTTCTATGTCGGCGTGGAGCACACCAAAGGAATTGCGCATACCCTGGAGGTGGGCAGACTCTCTTGCAGCGTTTATTAAAGGTAAACCCCCAACACAGATGACCGTTATTGAGAGAATTATAATGGTTAATATCAGGAGCATCCCAACTACTGGTGAGACGCCCTCTTCTGAATTTAGCAGCACTTGCATCACTACAGATATCAACTCGTGCCTTAATCTTTTTTGGGGTCACATCCCCAACATATGTGCAGTAATCAAATAGATGAGGTCTCCATAGATTATGGCAGTGGCAAATCCTATCGCCAATGAAACCACAAAAGGCATGCTAGGCATTACCCACACCTTTTCCGGGATTTTTCCATCTCTGGATAGGCGCTGAAGTTTCTCTATGAGCGCATCATCTACCTGGACACCACTAAATCTGAACTTTGGGACGACCTTGCCATTCTGTTCAATGAAATCTTGGATCAATCTTATGTGCCGATTTTTCAATTTGGATATCTCAGATTTGTAGCCTATGAATAAATATGATGGTTTTCCAGTCCACTCTCTTGGGCTTAATCGGGTTAGGTTGTAGATGAAGAGCGCAACCGGCACTACAAGGGTCAGTAATACAGCATTTCCGAAGGCGCTGAATGCGAACAGATTAAGCGGTGGAATGCCGGTTAGCGGGAGGGTGCGCCCAAACAGCTCAAAAGAAGGAAATGTCGGAACCAGTATGGAGAGGGCGATGATGGCTTTGGCGTCTGCGCCGCCAAAGGCGTTTATCTTGAAGAGCAGGTATGCAAGTGCAGAGAGCACGGTCACGGAGAGTGCAAATCTCATAAGAAAGTACGTCCCATGGGTGTGAAAATTGAGTATTGCCAAGACGACACCGATGCCGATCATCGGTGGCCATATTTTATTGGTTACACGCCTGGTTTTAAAATCCGAGTAGCACGAATAGAGCAAAAAGGGGATGCATATCAATATCCTTATTTCGTCGAGGTTCGGCGCCATGCAAAAGCCTACTTCTTTATGGCTTCTTTGAATTTCGCATCGTACTTGTTCATGAGGTCCCTACTTGGCTCTATACCCAGTATCTTCAGATAATCGGGTTCGTTGTGACTGTGCAGATCGATCCCGATTATGTTGATGTCGCGCGAAGCCACGAACTTGATCGACGTTTTAACCAGCGCTTCATACAGGCCATTGCCAGGGTATCCGGTCATTATTATGTTGTTACCTCTGGCTGCCAAGTGAATCATGGTTTCGACGAGCTTGTATTTACTGACAGTTGGGTGTGGTGCACCCTTTGGCGCGTCTATCACTATCGTCGTAGGCTTTCCTCTTATCAATTTTTTCTGTGTAGTAAAGACATCATCAACGTCGACGATTACGCGCGATAAATCGAAATCCTTTTCCAGCCTTTCAGCCAGGCCAAGCGCCATATACGTCTTTCCAGAATGTTCTGGACCGCAAATGTGTATTATATTTCCTAGCATAACTCTTCGATTAAATATAATGCTTCTTGCTTAAAAGTATTGTGAGGATTGTTTTAGTAGGTTATACCTTTTCCAAAATAATAGATTTGAACTGCGTGATGGTGGCGAAGGGATAACCTACAACATAGTTAAACCATCGACTGAGTAAAAGGAATTGGCCACCATCACTGTAGTCCTCGCTAAGTTAATTGGCCGCACGTTTATCAGATTCTCACACGAGATTACCATCCAAACAGAATGGCAAGTGCGACTACGGTGGACATGGTTACAGCCGCGGTTTCGTGAATCACCAGGAGAGGGTCGCTCATTAATTTTCACCTCCTCTTTTTGTTTTTATCCGATGGACGACGGGTTTTCGACTCTGATTCCTCCAAGGTTGCAATCAATTTGTTGGGTTCACTAAACTCCCAGACCACATGGTATTCTTTCTCTTCGGGATCTAAGTGCAATAAAGCGATGCGGGGAATCGTGGATGCAAAGCTCGTTTTGCCCCTCTGCCATAATTTCGTTCTGAATTTCACTTATATCACTCCTCGTATTCCCTCGTGTATTGTTTTCTTGTAATATCTTTTGTATTGTTTTATGTATTACTTGTATAAATAGATTTCGCTAGATTTCACATCTTCATAAAAAACTCGTCAGTCTTATGGCCGGGTGATAAAATCTGGATTTACGGGTGCCTTCACCATCTCTGGGAGTTTGCCCCACAGTCCTATGTGGTCACCTTTGATTATGAGAGCACCTTCTATGCCGTCCACACCATCTATCACGTCGAATGCTTTTTTTACACCCTTCTTCGAGTCATCAAGGACGGCATTGCCCAACGATGTCGCGGCAGCGTCCGCGAGCGATGCGCTTTTGGATACAACTGTAGCCGCATCTACGTTGCCAAAACTGATCGAATGTCCTATCTTACCTGAGGATGTGCATATTCCCATTGATTCCTGCGCGTCCACCCGAAACGCCAGATTCTTAACAGCCGACTCGCCAGCATATATTCCAACTAATACAGACCTATCGGTGAACAATGCTATATCTCCGCCATTATCCACTATTACGTGCTTTGCACCTTTGTCCAACGCCGCCTCTACGGCCAGTTCTGCTATGGTGCCGGCCACTGCAGCCATTGGACCTGTGCCAACAGCATTCCCCGCCAAGACCAACCTTTTCACGATTTCTGGTCCATCCTCTGGCAGGGGATATGGTTCCATCGTAACCCTAAAAAAGGGGTCGAATGTGATGTACTGCTCGAGTTGCCTTCTGTGCTCTACAATCGCTTGCCGGGCAACCTCTATATACGGGGCATCGGAGATGATCGTTACGATTGTTTCCTTTAACTGAAATCTGGTTTTCATGTTCATCTAGACAGTTTAAGAGCGTTGTGCGGACAGGCAGTTATGCACGCTCCACATTGGATGCACTCCTTATGATCTAGAGAGATGCTGTCATCGACCTCACACTTGAACACGTTGGTTGGACAGACTGAAATACAAGCACCGCAATGCACACACTCCTCATCCACCCTAATAATCGGTTTTTCCAGAGTGACGACGTCAACCCCACGTGATTTAAACGATTTAATGACCTTGTTTACATCTTTATCAGGAACGTTTATGATCAACTCGCCACCGGTGACATCTATGGTCGCTTTGTTGATGTTTACCAAGACACCTGTCTCTAATACAACTTCTGCGATCAGCGGTTTTTTTATTATCTGGGGGGTGAAGTGCAATAGCATCTTCATTTACGTCCCTCCTGCGAGCAATTTGCTCAGGTCCTCGCTGGTGATAATGCCGATGACCTTTCGCTTGCCGTCGACTACTGGCAGTGCGGAGATGTTGTGCTGCTCTAATTTGCGGGCAGCTATGTCTATGGGGTCACTCGGGCTAACCACGATAACCCTGCGTGTCATGATTTGCTCCACTTTACCTCGCTTGGCTAGGGCTACTGCCCTTGATATATCCCAGGATGTGACGATGCCGACTAACCTGCCATCATCGGATACTACCGGGAGGTGGTTGAACTCTCCTTTTATGATTCTCTTCGATGCCTCCTCGATGCCCACATCTGGTTTTATGGTGCCTATACCATCCGTCATGACATCCTTGACAAGCGGTAGCCCGCCCGTTTGCCTCATTGATTTAACCCTTAGTTTAGTGGGCAAGCGCTCTACCGGTTTGGATAGCGTGAACTCTCCCTTTAAAATCCAGTCTTTGAGTGACTCTGCAACTTTTCTGGCCATGTACAAACTCGAGATGGCAGACGTTCTAACCTCTTTGCCATCAATCTCTATGCGACCAGATTTCAACTCTTCATATGTGACTTTTCCAAGCACGGGTCTGTCTCTTCTCTGCACCCCATAATCCAGGACTTCGGCTCTAATCTCTGCATCGCTTATTCCCGTGTGCAAAGCGACATCTTCATTGAGGATTGGTATTGGGATGCCAAGACCCACGTACAGCGTTGTGCCATATTTGTGGAATGAAGCACCCTTAACGAATTCAGGATTCATCTCTTTTAAATTACCTTTGACCATCAAGGTTCCCATGTTGCTCTTTGGGTCGTGTTGCGTACCTTCACCTATTACATATCCTTGAGCACCGCACAAAAAGATGCGCGTTCCAATCCCAATGGTAGCATATGTCGGGTCATTGAAGAGTGGCGACAGAGCCCCGGATCCCGAGTATATCGCATTGCCAAGATTCGGGAGCAGGGGACCCATATACGTGTGCATGATTTGATCGGATGTGTTGGTTGCCACATTGTATCTTTGATATGCATTTCTAGGATTAATCATAGCTGCTTGATTTAGATCCTCTAACGTAAGAGTCGTCTCGATATTCTTTAGAGGATAGCAGTCCGTACCATATCCCGTGGCGCGTAGCGTTACGGATTTTCCGGACACCAAATCCTCTATCACATGCCCACCACCGTATTCCATCCCCTTCGACTCAGACAACTGCGTGGCACCAATATATACATCCACCGCCGCTAGACCTGCGTATGCCTCCACGTCATTTAGCCAGACTTTTTGCGTTTTTATCGGCGGGTCTGCGTGTCCAAAATTGAGTATCGCACCCGAGGAGCACATCGCGCCGAACGTGCCAGTGGTGACTACATCCACTTCTTTGGCTGCATCTTTTGGGCCGAGTGCCTCCACTATCTCTGTCATCTCCTCGGCGGTGACAACGCGGACGCTGCCATCCCTGATTTTCTGATTGACCTCTTCGACGGTTTTTTCTACCATTCCGCTCCTCCCTATAATGATTCTACCCGATACGGTCCTTTGGTATCACTTTGTTATTCCGATATAAATAGATTGTTGCATAAAATATTCCAAAGAGAATATATACTTGATGTGCATATTAACAGGTATGCTTCCAGATCTAGGAGAAATACAAAAAAGGAGAAGAAGCCTTGGCCTTTCGCAAAAACAACTGGCATCATATGCAGGCGTGAGTCAATCATTGATAGCGAAGATGGAGGGTGGAAAAATTGACCCCTCTTATAAAAATGTCAAAAGGATATTCGAAGCGTTGGAAAAGGAGATGACTAAACAAAAAAGGGCAATATTGGCAAGGGAAATAAGCAACAAAAAGGTCGTCGGTGTGGACAAAAAAGACCCAGTTAGGAGGGCAATAGAACTCATGCGAAAATATGAGATCTCGCAGCTGCCAGTGTATGATGAAAGTAAACCCGTTGGGAGTATTACGGAAAAAGTCGTAACCAACCATATAGCGCAAAAGAAAGACCCAAGGAAACTATCAAAAATGCCCATAGAGGCGGTGATGGAAGAAGGATTACCTCAAATAAGCGAAGATGCGCCAGTAGAGATAGTGGTTCCACTCTTACAATATAGTCCAGCAGTACTGACAATAAAAAAAGGGATGACGACGGGCATAATAACAAAAGCAGATTTGCTAAAGATCGTTCGACTGTAATACACTTTTAATCCTCTCTCGTAATCCTTCTGATCGTCAATCCACCACCAATCATAATCGTGGATATCATCACGGCCGCGAGAGCCGTCTTATCGTATGAAGATGTCTCGATTTCAATCACTTGATCCGAACGTAAATTCACGCTCATCGTACGTCCCCCTGTCGAAACTGTGTAATTTCCAGGCGCCAGTCCAATGAATGTGACATCTTCACCGGTAATAGAATACAGGGTCGCGTCATTTCTTTGCAGTGTTATCTTTAGGGGAGATTCAGCAATGATGCGCAGGTTAGCGTATTTCTTGACAGGAATGATGTTTCCATCAGAGTGCTGCAGCGTTTCCGGGACATCCAGGATGCTGAGTAGTGTCGGTGCAACATCCTCTTGCCCATATGTGCCGTCGATCACGTCAATTCGTACATTAGGGCCACTTGCTATCAGTGGAATTCGCCGGCTTTCCACGACACCTGCATACTTTTCTGAAGCATGTCCTCCCACATACCTGCCCTTTTCCGTCATAGCAAAAGTCATTCCATGGTCTGCGGTGATGATGAGCGCCAAATTATTCTCAAGACAGGTGAGGTAAAGCTTGTACACATCCTCATCCAGCTCTTCGATCAATTCTATGTACCGCTCTGGTCCCATATAATGGCCAGCTAAGTCTACTGCGCCGACATTCACGGTAAGTAAGAATTTCTGATCTGGATGATGGTCGCGCATATAGCGTGCGATCGCATCTGATGCATCGATACCCCATCTGTTATAAGCGGCATATCGCTCAACCCCTTCCCTGCCATCTAAATAACTTGAAACATCGTTTTGCCACTCTTGCATTAACTCAATCACATCTACTGGCACTTGAGCATTGCTCTCCAGGTCTGCGGCCGGCGTTTTAATCGAGTTGGAACTATCAAAGAGAATGGCATCCTGTTTTGCCCTAAGTGTCTCGAAATCGCCTTTTTGCATTACTGCAATGCACAGGTAATCATGTTTATGTGCGGCATCAAAAATTGTCGCATCATTAAATTCCACCAGCAAGGGATCAGCACGCGAGTAACCCGTGGCAAGAACAGAATGTCCAAGTGTGGTCCTTGGCTGGGGCGCTCTGACATCTAAAATGCGCGCTCCCCCATCGGCGATTAACATGATGTCGTTTGCCTCAGCCTTCATCAATTCATTTCCATCCAGGTCGTGCGGCACAAACTCTGGATAAAAATAGGAGGAGCCCAAGCCATCCACGATTAGCAGGACTGCACCATTGGGACTTGTTACGGGATTGATGATGACATCGGTAGCACCCGCTATCGGAAGTATGAGGCACACGATCAACGCTATCAATACCACTTGGCGCGTTTGCACACAGGTACTTTAGTCTCGTTTATATAAATAATTGACTAAAAAGAAAGGTTAAGAGAGGATTACTCTCTCAATTTTTTGGCCAGAGTCTCCAAGCTGTCTGCTAGTTTGAGTCTTGCCTCTTTCCCTTTCTCCCCCAAATCCGAGGCGAGTTTTGCGTATTCCGCGCCCTTTTCCGTCTCACTAAGTCTGGATGCCACATCGGATGCCACGCCGAGTGCGAGCGCCGATAACGAAATGGCAAGGTCCTCAAATTTCTTGAGGGGCTCTTCCAAACTCTTGCTGATGGGCTCTTTTACCGCTTTTGTCTCCAATTCTCGCAGTGCTGTCTCCACTTCATTGAATTTTTGGTCGACGTAATTTTTCAATTCATCTAACTTCATTTCTTTCGGACTTTTTTCTTCTGGCATATCAATCCCAAACAATCTTTATGTCCTATTACATTAAAACTTCGGTGCGGTGATTTATTGAAAGCACACCCGAGATGCGCGCCGTGCCTGCTGGCCAGGGTGCATTACGAAGCAACGCTGTCTACAGATGACCCGGAACTTCAGCAGAGGGCCATTCAGGCGGGTATTCGTTGGCTGGATGAGAGTTTTTCCATAAGCACACCTGCCACCTACATCTCAACTGGGATACACAGGAGGGCATACGAGGTTCTTGGCGATGCGGACCCATATGCTGCAAAGAAGAAGATGAGCAATGAAATCGCGCTGAAACTGCTTTCAATGGCAGAGAAAATGGTAAAGTCGAACGAAGGCGATGCATTTCGCAGAAGCATCATCGCATCCATTGCCGGGAACACGCTTGATTTCGGCGTGCTTGGATTTGAGCCCGAAGAGCAATTTGACGACTACCTCATGGATGTGTTCAAAAAGGGGTTGGACGTTGACGATACGGATAAGATGAAGGGGCTTTTGGATGACGTTCTGTATATCACCGATAACTGTGGAGAGATCGTCTTTGATGGTCTGGTGCTGGACCAGATCAAGAGATTGGGCGGAAAGGCGACGCTGGTGGTGAAGGGCGCCCCCATACTCACGGATGCCACGCTGAAAGATGCAGAGGAGATGGGGGTCAGCAAAAAGGCGGACACGGTATTAACTACCGGGTCGAATGCCGTAGGTGTCGATCTGGATGAAGCGCCGGATGAATTGATGGAGGCGCTGAAAAACGCCTCGCTGATCATCAGCAAGGGCATGGCGAATTACGAAGCGCTGTCAGAATACGATTTTGAGTCGATTGCATACCTTCTTCGGGCAAAGTGCGAGCCCATAGCGACATCCCTCGGTGTGAAGAAAGGCTGGAATGTGGCAATTCTGTGTGAACAAGGCCGATGAATTTATGAAAGCTAACATCATTACTTTCTAACAGATGATATCGCGAGGGATGTGAATGGTTAACGTGGCAATAAATGGTTATGGCACTATAGGCAAAAGAATAGCGGATGCTGTGACAGCGCAGGATGACATGAGTGTGGCAGGCGTCACGAAGACAAAGCCCGACTTTGAGGCGCGATTGGCAATCGAAAAGGGATACGAGCTGTATGCGGTGATTCCTGAAAAGCAAGGTGATTTTAAGAAGGCGGGTATCAACATCGCCGGAACGATTCACGATTTGCTGAAACACGCGGACATCGTTGTTGATTGCGCACCCGGCGGCATCGGGGCGGAGAACAAGCCGATGTACGAAAAGGCGGGAGTAAAGGCAATTTTTGAGGGAGGCGAGAAGCACGATGTTGCGGGCTTATCATTCAATGCAATGTGCAATTATGACAAGGCCATAGGGCGGGATTTTATCAGAGTGGTATCCTGTAATACTACCGGTATTTGCAGGGTTCTTTACCCCTTAGACCAGGCATTTGGTGTGGAGAAGGCAAGAGTGGTTCTGGTCAGGCGCGCAACGGACCCTGCCGACATCAAGAAAGGTCCCATTAATGCGATTGTTCCAGACCCTGTGAAATGACCATCGCATCACGGGCCTGATGTGCAGACGGTTCTGCCGCACATAAACATCACGACGCTTGCCATAAAAGTGCCGACAACGATAATGCATCTACACATGCTGAATATGAAGCTTAAGAACACTCCAGAGCCGGCTGATGTTCGAGATGTCTTGGGGAAAGCGCCCAGGATACGATTTGTAAGTGCATCGGACGGAATAACTTCGACAGCATCCATCATCGAGTTGGGCAGAGATTTAGGAAGACCGAGATACGATATGTGGGAGAACTGCATCTGGGAAGACTCGATCTGCATAAATGATGGCGAGCTGTACTTCTTCC
>JAUWXC010000102.1 GCA_030616565.1 Methanocellales archaeon
CTTTTCAGGAAATTAAGGCGGCTTTAATTGATAGCATCACCTTGGCTGAGAGCAAGGGGATAAGCAACATCATCATCGATCCCGGCATCGGTAGATGGACATCCGAAAAGACGTATGAGTTTAACCTGGCGATCATAAACGATATTGAAAGACTCAGAGCTCTTGGCAGACCAATTTTAGCTGCCATCTCGCGCAAGTCCTTCATCGGTGACGTTCTCGGCATAGAAAATCCATCTGACAGGCTGGCTGGAACCCTTGCCTGCACAGCCATCGCTGTGTACAAAGGCGCGCACATCATACGAACGCATGATGTTAGGGAGACCAGGGACATAATCAGAATGGCAGAAGCCGTTCGGGGCAGACAGATCACAGGGGAAAGGGCAAATTATCGGGCAGTCATGATCGATTACGCGAAAAAGCCGGAGGATTCCCTCGAACTGATGAAATCGCTTAATGTGACCGATACAGGCACAGAAATCATGAAAGACAAGACCGTCTCAAAACTAATACTTCTCCGAAACGTCGTTGCGCCAGAGGCCTTGATCATCAAGCAAGAAATGCTGGCAAGAGGAGGGGATGCAGCCACGTCAAGGGAGGCGATACTGGGGGAGAAGAATCCAGTGGATGTGCTCATCATAGGCACGGTGGCGCAGATTCGTAGTTTGATTCACAAGCTGAGAACGCAGGCGCTCAACCTCCCCCAGATCGGCGATTTGCTGGAAGAGCTGATGGAAAAAGAGGATGATGTGAACTATCGTCATTCTCAGGTTTGAAAACGGATGTAACGCTGCTTTTCATTCGTCTTCGCTCGCAATCAGAAATCATTTAAGGTCAGGCGAAGTAATTCGCAGTAGGTGAAGGTCTTGGGTCGCATGATTCTCCATCCCCTCAAAACGCCTTTGATTAAACCCGGTGATGATTTGATTGAGATATTGATGGGTACGCTACGAAAGGAGAAATTGAATCTCGAGGATGGGGACGTTATTGTCATTGCCGAGTCAGCAGTTGCCACCGCTCAAGGAAGGTTGCGCAAACTGGATGAGGTTAACCCTTCTGATAAAGCTAGGAAAATGGCAACTAAGCACGAGATGGATCCGCGTATCGTTGAAATAATCCTGCAGGAGGCCGATGAGATTTTTGGTGGTATGAAAAAGATTTTGCTGACGATGAAGAACGGCTGGTTTACTGCCAATGCAGGCGTGGACGTCTCCAATGCTCCGCCTGACTATGTGGTGCTACAGCCCGAACGACCATCAGAGATGGCAGAGCAGATTATAAATGGCATTGAAAAAAAGTCTGGGAAAGAGATAGGGATCATAATCGCCGACAGCAGGACCATTCCACTTAAAAAAGGCGTGATAGGCGTTGCTCTGGCGACAGCGGGCATAGAGCCAGTGGAGGATGTCAGGGGCAGGAAAGACTTGTTCGGAAGAAAATTGCAGGTGACGTTCAGGGCAATAGCCGATGATTTGGCGTCTGCGGCGCAGCTCTTCATGGGGGAGACCGATGAACAGACGCCGATGGTTCTCATAAGAGGCGCGCCGGTCAAGTTGACCAAAGAGTCAACAGAGAAGATGAATCTGTCTCCAGAGGAATGTTTGTATATGAACGTCTTCGCTTCACAGCCAAACGTCAAGGCACATGACAAGAAAGATGAGAGCTGAGCACGAATCCTCATCGTTAGCTTAAATACGTATCACGGAGAACGTATTTAGCAGCCCGGTGGTGTAGTGGTCAATCATACAAGGCTCTGGACCAACCCTTTTCCTCGCTCTGCTCGCAAAAGCGTTGACGGAAAAAGAGGAGATACCTTGTGACCGCGGTTCGAATCCGTGCCGGGCTATCTCGGGGATAAAATGACCGGACCTGCTGAGAGCAAGATCGAGTTGAAAAATGCGAAGGTATACATTCACAAAAAAGACCCCAGCACTAGGTCCAGAATAATACACATCGACATCGAACACCCGGATATTAATAAGGTCATAAGTCCTGGCGAAAGTACATTTTGTTCGGGTAAAGAAGGTGGAATCTTTATCGGACTAAAGAGCGAGATGCTCGAAAGGGCAAAAAAGTTTTTAGGCATTGAAGACTCCTAAGCAAGAGAGGATTTGTTTTGTTTCCTAGCAAGAAAGTCCAGGATTTGGTCGGCACAAAAGTCCAGGTCGAAATGAAGGGCGAGGGAAGTCTTCTTGAAGGCGTATTGGAAAGTGTAGATGATTATTTGAACCTGCATCTTGTGAACACGACCGAAATCGTCAGCGGCGAGAAATCGAGGGCACTGGGTTCAGTCATCGTGCGGGGAAATAACATCATTCTCATAAACCCTATTAATGAGTGAGGATGGGATGATGCTCGAGGAAAAGGTTTTGGGCTTTATTCGCTCCCGTCGAAAAGGGGCTCTTCAGAGCGATATCTGGAAAAAGTTTGGCATCGACAGCAGAAAGTGCTCCAGAATTATAGCGAATCTGGAGCAAAAGGGACTTGTATACAAGAAATCAGAAGTAGCAAACGGTAGGAGGACCTACAGGATACTGTCCAGATATGGGTTGCTGATGGCGAACGACGTGATTGCGCCATGCTCTGGTTGCACCGAAGAGTGCATACCAGAGTACTGCGTTCCTCTGAGCAGGTGGCTTTCAAAACTATGAACTTTTTATTGTTATCGCGACATCTATGTGTGGGTTTGCCTCTCGTGTTTCGTCATTGAATGTAATAAAACGAGAGGTTAATGTATCAAGAGACCCATTTATATATTGTATGAAAAAGACGAAGAACAAGATGAGTGACAACGATTTGGCATTTCTTGCAGCGAAATGTTATTTTGGAGTAAATGAGGACGAGGAGGACAATTACAACCTCTTCATCACCAAAGATTTTAAAAGGAAACTGCCGCCTGGAGGGTTCATCGATGATATGGAGGTAGAGTTGCCTAAATGGTGGTCAGATAATATAGGCTACAAATCAGGCGTTGCGCGCATGTCTATGGTTGACTTCATGCACCATGTCAATGAACTCAGGGTCAGGAGAGGATCCGGCAAACTTCCAGAATACAGCGAACTCTTCAACGTCTGGGTGGAGTACATAGTATCTAAATATCCGGGTGTGTACCTGGTCGAGGTCAAGGACAAAAACACGGGCGCCAAAAAGCAACTCCTCGTGAACACCAAGGTTGTTCAACGACAAGAGTAGTTACAATTTTTATTAGAGCGGGCATTCATGAGCATCGAAGATGATATTAAAACAATCGAGGAGGAGATCCGGGAAACTCCCTATAATAAGGCGACACAGCTTCACATTGGTCGATTGAAGGCAAAACTGGCCAGGTTGAAAGACGAAGCTCAAAAATCTTCTAGGAAACATGGGGGCAGCGGCTATTCAATCAAGAAATCCGGCGATGC
>JAUWXC010000082.1 GCA_030616565.1 Methanocellales archaeon
ACATGGCAGAGTCCGTGGGAAAAATGTGCGTTGATGATGCTGCGTTATCCAACGCGCTTAAAACCATCGCCCAACTGGGTGGTATTGCGTGCGTTCATGCAGAGGATGAGCGCATTATAAAGGAGCGTACCAAGAAGTTGATGGATAAAACCGATCCCAGCGCATACTCATCGTCCAGACCAAATGAGTCCGAGGCGGGCGCCATTGCAAAAGTGATTAAATTTGCCAACACTGCGGGGTGCAAGTTACACATATGCCACATCAGCACGAAAGAGGGGTTGTGCCTCCTGGGCGAAAATGCGACGTGCGAGGTCGCACCACATCACTTATTCTTCACAGAAAAGGACTGGGATAAACTTGGTCCTCTCGGCAAGGTGAATCCACCGCTGAGAAGCGAGGAGGACAGGCGAGCGCTCTGGGCAGGTTTGAATCGCATCGATATCATCGCTTCTGACCACGCTCCTCACGCGCTTGAGGAAAAGGAGCAGGATATATGGAGCGCCCCCCCTGGCGTTCCAGGCGTTGAAACATCGCTACCATTAATGCTACACGCCGTGAAAAAAGGGCGCGTATCGCTTCAGCGCTCAATAGAACTCATGGCTATTAATCCGGCAAGAGTTTTTGGATTGGATGGAAAAGGCGATATTAAGGTAGGGAACGATGCCGATTTGGTATTCATCGATTTCAAGAATGTAACTCCTATCAAAGCCGAAAACCTGCACAGCAAAGCAGGGTGGACACCTTTTGAGAGTATGCATGCCATCTTTCCAAAGATGACGATGCTCAGGGGAGAGATCGTGTACGATGGAGAGGGCATGGATGAAAAGGGATATGGGCGTTTTATTCTTGGAAAGGGGGCGACAAATCTATATATAAATGAGGGCAAATAAGTAATGCCCTCTACGAGGACTGGTGTGAGAGTCTCATTGATACTGTGATCATCAGGGCAAAACGAGGGCGACACCGCATTGTATAGGTCCTTGCGGGAGTTACTGGCAAAGCCTATCGATGACCGCACAGCCAACCCAAATGCGGAACAACCCCTGGCACGAGGGTAACTGAGAGGGACAGCGGATCTTCCAGAGGGTGATCTCTCGGAGTTAGTGCGTCAGGGGACAACTTATATTCTATCTGGGTTAAAATGCAAGACGCTGAACGATTGCAAAGAATTGAGCGAATCCTAGAGGAAATTCAGACGCTCGCCGACGAGGGGGCGCTAATCATCGTTGAGGGGCGAAAAGACAAGGCGGCGCTGAACGAGTTGGGCATTTCAGGCGAAATTCTGCTCGCATCACATCCGCCTTTATTTAACTTTGCTGAGAGCATTTCCAGGAAAGCCAATGCGGCAATCATCATGACTGATTGGGACTCCACGGGAAAAATGCTGGCCAAGAAAATGGCAACATATTTGCGGTCATCCGGGCTTAAGCCTGACCTTCGACTGAGGGGTAAACTTAGGAAACTGGTGCAAAAAGAAATAAAGGATGTCGAAGGTCTAAGCAGATACGTCAGAGCGCTCAGGTACAAGGTCCACGAGCGCTGAGTCTTACAATAAGTTTATTACATCCCAATGTGATACACCAATACATAATACAATATGAAAATTGATATAGATTAAAAATAGCTTGAAGTAGATGAAGTAGTTAGTTTAATCATGACAATCGCCTAACCGAAATGTAGGATTCAAATGGTATATTTGACGCATAAATTTAAAGAAAAACGTCGCACATCCCATATCCAAGTAAGCAATTAAATCAGAGTGCCTCGAAACTGATACTTTTAGCTATTTTTAATTTTAGGAGGCATAACTATGCAAAATTCCGATACCACAAAGTATGTAATTAGGGCCAATATTAGCGCCGATGGCGTTGTAGAGAAGCCCGACGTAGTTGGAGCAATCTTTGGACAAACAGAGGGATTGCTCGGTGATGATCTCGATCTCAGAGACCTTCAGAAAGCCGGCAGGGTGGGCAGAATCGAGGTCCGCGCCGAATCAAAGGGCGGTAAGTCTAGTGGAACTATCTTGATTCCTTCTTCACTGGATAAGGTCGAGACCTCAATTCTAGCGGCAGCATTGGAGACCATCGATAGAGTCGGCCCGTGTACCGCTAGGATTACTGTATCCAAGATTGAGGATGTCAGAGCATCAAAGCGAAGGGATATCATAGACAAGGCGAGGGAAATTCTTACAGAGAAGTTCGATGAATCCATTCCTGAAAGCCATGAGATAACTGAGTCTGTAAAGCAGGCAGTACGTGTAGAGGACATCACCTCTTATGGAGAGGAGAAGTTACCAGCAGGTCCAAACGTGCTCGATTCCGATGCAATACTTGTAGTTGAGGGCAGGGCTGACGTTCTGAATCTATTGCGCTATGGAATCAAAAACACGATTGCCGTTGAAGGAACGAACGTCCCTCTGACGATTGGAGAGTTGAGCAAAAAGAAGACCGTCACAGCCTTCTTAGATGGTGATAGAGGCGGAGACCTTCTGCTGAAGGAATTGCTACAAATTGCAGATATCGATTACGTCGCACGCGCTCCTCCTGGCAAAAGCGTTGAGAATTTGACACAAAAGGAAGTCGTCAAAGCATTACGCAACAAAGTACAAGCGGAGCAAGCTACAGAGGTGTCAAGAAGACACAAAATTCTGAGGAGAGATATTGGCATAAAGAGGAAGATTCTAAAACAAGAAGAGGCGCCAAAAAAGGAGATGCCTAAAGCAGATGATCTCAAGACATATGCCACAGAGCTCAGCGGCACCTTAAGTGCGAAGTTGCTCGACAAAAATAAAAAAGTCGTTAAGGATGTCGCAGTCAGAGACCTCGCTAAAACCCTTAAGGAGAGCAACAGCAACGTCAAAGGCGTGGTCTTCGATGGCGTAATCACCCAGCGAATCCTGGATATCGCTGCAGAGAAGAATTTAGAATATCTGGTAGGCGTGAAATTGGGCAACATCGTCAAGAAGCCGCAATCGGTGAAAATTCTACTCGCCGAAAACCTTTAGATGTATCAAGCGACCGAAAACTTTAGTAGTAGTTAACCCCAATCATATGAAGCGGGGCCATAGCCCACATTGGTAGGAGGGTATGCATTCGCTTTGCGAATGCTTAAGCGAGGTATACATGCATAAGGAAGAACTGATACATCTCCACACGTTACTGGTGCAGGTAAAGAAGTTCTTCGAGGATACTGGATACAGGGGCAACTTCCAGGAATATCAGTCGCTACAAATAAGCCCAGTTCACGTGCACAGGAGCAAGGCTGAGCATAAAAAAGCGATCTTCGTGCTTGGTAACGAGCTGGCTTTGGTCATCGCTGAAGATGAGTTTTCTGGTCCGGGAAGGATTTCTGCGAGGATGAGGGAGCTGGCGGATAAGATAGAACTCCCGCTCCACTAGACCGCCTATCCATCCTATTGCTCTGCATGCCCTGATAGCCACGTCAGGATCTTCGAGATGTCCTTCACAACCGTAATTCCCTTGTATTTTATGGTGATAGGATAGCCCTTATGTTGTAGCGCTTCCAGAATCTTAAACAATTCATTCTTTTTCTTGCCTTTCCCCTTGCCCAAGTTGACAAGTTTAGTAATAGCAATGCTCTTGATGTCAACGACGATGCTCTTGTCAACAACGGAAAGTTCAACGAGTTGTTTGTCGGGACTCCTAACAGTTATCTGTCCGCTAAGCTCAAGGTCACACGCTTCTTCTGCAGAAGTCATGACCGTTAACATCCCGTTGACCCCAAGCTGAAGATTTGCCACCCTCATTTCACAGTTTTGTAGGTCTACGCTGAGCTCTTCTTCTCCAAGAGAGCGTAGCATCTGGACAAATTTGCCCACCTCCACTCTTATCAACTCCTTTTCCTAACTCCTTTGCCATTATGATCGCGTCCTCTCCATCTGAATAGTATTGTGGAACTACCCCCGCGACCATAAATCCAAACCTTTGGTAGAACTGCTGTGCGCCGACATTGCTTCTTCGTACCTCCAGGCGCATGCCCTTCACCCCGCTCTCAGCGAACAACTTCAACATCTCATTCATCAATTGCGTGGCGATGCCGGACCTTCTGTACTCGTCAGCGACTGCAACGGAAAGCACCCGCCCTATGTTCTCTGAGATTAGAATTCCAACCACAAAACCCACTATGATGCCATCCTTTTCCGCGACCAGGAATCCATCGGGACTCAGTTCATACAGTCTCATGTACGCCAACGGATTGTGATCGTGAAACGCCCCCCTTTCTATCATCATCACCTGCTGAAAGTCCGCCGGTTGAAACTTTCTTATCGAGAGCATAGCCTTTCACACCTTGGGCATAGCGCTTGCCCCTTATAGTCCACTCCATCTATACTTGGTGAATAGGACATCACGCATTTTTTATCCTGACAATGAGATAAACCCAATGTATGTCCAATTTCGTGTACGGCCTCTTTTTTAACCCTCCCCTCTAGAATGCCATTCCCATCAGATATGAGCCTGTGAATTGAAATCAT
>JAUWXC010000056.1 GCA_030616565.1 Methanocellales archaeon
AGGAACAGCTCCTTCAGTTAGCCAGTACATATCCAGAGGAGAGGAGTCTGCTCATAGAGTTTCCAGATATCGATAAAAAAGATCCAGAACTTGCCGATGCTCTATTAGAGAGACCTCCAGATCTGGCAGAATTTCATGAGGTCTCTCTAATAGAGCATCGGCAAGTTCTGGATCTTTTTTATCGATATCTGGAAACTCTATGAGCAGACTCCTCTCCTCTGGATATGTACTGGCTAACTGAAGGAGCCGTTCCTTGTAGTACTGCTCTAAAAACTCCTCCCATCTTGAAACTGTATCGCCCACCATTTTTTTCAACTCTTCTTTTTCATACTAGTTTTCATACTAGATATCTATCTTAACCCCATATACTTTTTCTGGATGATCTTTGTGGATCGCCCAAAACACATCCTCATCAATGCCCTTTTTGATAAATTGCTTCGTCCTACGTGGAACGGTTTTTGGTCCGAGAACGACGCCCGGTCTATCAGGGTCGTCGATATAATCGGTTTCCATCATGAATCTGTCCCCTTGTGATAAAGCGACATCCAATGCATCCTCACTAGCGAGTATTGACGGAAAAATGCCGACACTTTGATACTCGGGTATCATCGGGGAAGAATAATGCTTGACTATTTTGTCTTGGGCTAATCCAGCCCTACTTGCCATCTTGGATATCTCTGCTAAACTCTCTGGAGTTACATTCTCAGTATGTAGCTGAACAGCGCATCCTGCTTCGCTTGCCAATTTCATTCCATAAAACATGATTTCATTGGATGCACACCACTCGGCATCGCTGACCTCATAGTGGGGTCTCCCCGTCTTGATGGCGATCGCATGCCCTTCTTTCACAAAATCGATGGCGATATCCAAGCCACGACATATCAGCTTTTTAGCCCTATTCAGGTCGAAACGTTTTGTTAATCTCGTGAGTTCAGCGGGATGAATCCCGAGAACTGGAAAAGCCGTCACTTCTGTTTGCTCATTTATCATATCCGCAATTTTTATGGTATGCTCAAACGCTGATTTGAAATCATCTGGAGATGCGACCTCGATGCCAAAACTCTGTGTCGTCTTCGAAACCAAGAATATGTGTGTGCCTCCCGCTCTCTGAAACTGCTCAGCGGCCATGATCCCAAGACCCTTCAAATCGATGTGCATGTGATTATCGGTAATTGGCATCATCTCAGTCCCTCCATACTCTGGGCTCAATTACATAGTGGGCGCCTTTCCTGCGTATTTCTGGGGAACGCACGATTTCGTCCACCGTAAAACCAACTGAACTCTTGGCATACCGTTTTCTTAGTTCTGTCCATTTTATGATATGCGCCTCCCTCGATTTGCCGCTACCTCTTCTGAGCTCGACCGCCAAAATCCCTCTTCGGCCGGACTTTTTGAGAAAATCGTCTATGCGCGGAATCTGGCCGGCGCTAAAATGTTGAGTAAAATAAAGTGCAGCAGCCCCTTTGTCAGTTGACACGCTCTTGCATTCGATGCCCAAGTAGAAATCCTTGTGAGAGGAGTCAACCAACACATCGACTATTTGCGATGCGAACCTATGCTGTTTTAGCCTATAGGCGATGCCCCCTACCCTGCCCTGCTCAAAAAACCGGTTAAAAGATTTGACTAGTTCCCATTCAAAGTCTGTCATCTACCATTCTCCAATCTGATGGTTAGTGTTCGATACTACTAAAATATCACTAAATGATGGGGCGGGGATGTATCATCATGATTATGTACCATAAATGATAGATATGAAAAAGACTTAATCTAAGAGTAGGGTGAAAGTATTTTGGAGCGCAAAATGGCTGAAGACATGTTGTTATGGGACCAGACGATCTTCAAGAACGGCGAGATGTTTGAGCTGGACTACGTGCCAGAGCACTTTCTGCACAGGGAATCCCAGATGGAGGAGTTGATGTTTAACCTGCGCCCTGCTATTAGAGGTATGAGACCCCTCAACACGCTCTGTTTGGGTCCGCCGGGTACGGGAAAGACCACTGCCGTACTCAAAATATTTGAAGAGATTGAGAAGCACACCTCATCTGTAGTTCCCGTTCACATCAATTGCCAGGTCGACAATACCAAGTATGGGGTTTTCTCCAGAGTATTCCAGAAGCTCTATGGGTTTGCCCCACCATCGTCAGGAGTCTCGTTCAAAAAGATATTTGAGGCGATAGTGAAGCACTTGGTAGAAAAGGAGAAGGTGCTGATTGCTGCCTTGGATGATGTCAATTACTTGTTTTATGAAAATGAGGTGAACGATGTGCTCTATACGCTCCTGCGAGCACATGAGGTGCAGCCCAAAGCGCGAATTGGCGTTATCGGCATCTTGAGCGATATGAAGCTGCGGTATCCGTTGGATGCGAGAGTTGCGTCCGTGTTCCTACCACGGGAAATTCTCTTTCCGCCATACACACACGATGAGATCCACGACATCCTGTCGAACAGGATCCAGTATGGATTTTTTCCAGACGTGGTTCTCGAGGATGTTTTGAGCAAGATCGTCGAATGTGTCGAAAATTCTGGTGATTTGAGGGTGGGTATTGACCTGCTCAAGAAAGCTGGCCTCAATGCAGAGCGTAGAGCCAGTAAGTGCATATCCTTGGAAGATGTTGATAAAGCGTACGAAAGCTCAAGCTCTGTGCATATGAGGCGCATCACCTCATCGCTGGAGGACGATGAAAGGGTGCTACTCAAACTAATCGCCGAGGGCGGAGAGATCAGGGCAGGAGAACTTTACAAAAAGTTCCAAGAAAGGACAAAGTTAGGGTACACACGATTTCATGAAATGCTGAACAAGCTGGATACAATTAAACTCATCAATACCCGTTATTCTGGCAAGGGCGCCAGAGGTAGGAGCAGACTCATCTCGGTTGAAAACGCTGATGATGTTTTGAAGGAATTGAGAGATTGACCGTTAGGGTATCCGATTTAGTTCTATATTTATCATGTCCGCGCCAGGCGTATTTCGTATCTCGTGGACACAGGTTGGATAGGGCAATCACTACCGAGTACGTAGAGCATTTGTTACTCAAAGAACTCGCATATAGATTCCCTTTGTTGATTCAAAATGACGATCTGAGCGAGTTGCCTGCTCATTTAAGTAGCATCGCAAATGATGCACTGGGCGACTTAGGTGCAATAGAAAAATCACAGATCATGAAAACCATATCAAACATTGATGTCGATGGCATCATGGCTGGTATGGAAAGTGCCATTGATACACTTGGCAGAGATGCGCTGCTTCAGCGAATTGTGCCATGGAAAACAGGGCATCAAATGTATTCCAAACGCCTCGACATAACAGGTCGTCCAGATAAACTGGTGTTGATCGACGGTGAAATTCTTCCATCTATTATCAAAACTGGTAACAAACCTGAATACAGAGCATGGAAGGATGAAATGATACAGCTAGCTGCATACGCACTCCTGATTGAGGAGGCGTTTAATAATCCCGTTAATCACGGTCTAATCGAATACGCCAGGTACGGGGAATTTCGCGATGTTGATATCAAGCAAGCTGATAAAAGGATGGCACTGCGAATCAAGAGTAAGATTCAAAAGATCATAGATGGCACGCTTCCGGATAAGCCGAGAAGAGTTCCGTGCGAATCCTGTGCCTTCATCGACCTGTGTAGGGTGAAGAAGTCCTTGCTCTCCAGATTCTTTTAAAATCGCCGCCCTTTCACCCTGTTGATGTCGAACTCAGCTGTCCTAGCTACGTGCATCACCGCAAAAGTGCCAGCTTGAACTGGGTCTGTGACGACCAGGTCTGCAGTCTCCGGCACACTTCCTGCCATGTTGAGTGCGATTACTGGAATGCCCGCCTTGCGCAACTTTTTAACCTCCTCTGTAATGCGCCCGCCCATCAATGAACCTGCGAGAACTAAAATGGATGCTCTGTGGAGACGCGAGACTGCATTGACTGCATCTGCAATGGTATCCTCGCCCACCAGCGGAATCGTATCAACGCTGATACGCTCGCCCCTGATGTTATGCCTGTCTGCCTCGTTAACTGCTCCCATCGCAACCTGGGCAACCTGGGCACCGCCACCAATCACTATCACCCTGGAGCCGTATACCTCTTGGAAAGAAGGGGAAGTGGTGACCACATGCACGATGTTCTGCGAGGTTAGGTCTGATACGAGTGCGCCTGGATCCTTCACTCCATCAATCTCCATGTAGACGGAGCCTTTTCCCTTGTGAACACCCCTCTCAAGGATGAACTGCTGCGTGTAGGCTATATTGCCGCCATGTTTTGCCACGATGCCAGCAATATCCCTCAGCACACCTGGCTTATCCTTACATATCACATTTATGGCAAGTGTCATTCGTATCTACCTTATCTATTTCAACTCCTTAAGCTCTTCGAATGAAAGGGGTGGATAAAATACACCGCGCTCGGTGATTATGGCCGTTACATTTTCCATTGGTGTGGCATCGAACGCTGGATTGTAGACCTTAACACCCAATGGAGCAATCTGCTCGTCCCCAAAGTATTTTAACTCCTGTGGGTCGCGCTCCTCTATCTCCACATCTGATGCACGTTTCTTAAAGTCAAACGTTGACATAGGTGCGGCAACATAGAACGGTATCTTGTGCTCCTTTGCCATGACCGAAAGCGTGTACGTCCCTATTTTGTTGAATACCGCATCCTCCACGATGCGATCCGCGCCAACGAGAATTTTGTCGACCGTTCCAGACTTTATCACATGTCCAATCATGCTGTCCGTGATCAGTGTAACAGGAATGTTATCCTGGAGAAGTTCCCACGCCGTTATCCTTGAGCCCTGATTCAATGGGCGCGTTTCAGTGGCGATGACCTTTATTCTCTTACCTCCCTCTATGGCAGATCTAACAACGCCAAGAGCGGTACCCCAGTCCACGCATGCCATTCTGCCGGCATTGCAATGTGTCAGCACAACGTCGCCGTCTTCCAGTAATTTTGCTCCGTTGACGCCTATCTTTTTGCATATTTCTACGTCTTCATCTGCTATTGCCTTCGCCTCTCCCAGGGCGAGTTCCCTGATGTGAGTTATCGAATGACCGGTCTTTGCCTTGCGGAGGACACTGTCGACACCCCAGGATAGGTTTATAGCAGTTGGTCTGGTGTTTCGTAAGATCTCTGCGGCATCCTCCAGCTCTTGTATGAGGTCCATGGGGCTTTTCGCCTTGCTCGTCTGTGCCGCAAGCGCAATTCCGAATGCACCAGCAGCGCCAAGCGCTGGAGCGCCCCTGACACTCAGAGAGCGTATCGCCTCCACCAGAGCGTCTACATCCCCACATTCGACGATATGTCGCGCTAGAGGCAATTTGGTCTGGTCGACGAATACGATGCAGTTTTTATCATCACTCCAATCAATCGTTCGCATGGTCCTAGGGAAGTACCGCGCGCTGATAATAAAAAAGTGTTGTTTTAGAGCAATCTTTATCTGTTGCAACAGGTAATCGCATAAACCTCATATGAAAAGATGTATGATATGTGGGCGGGAAGAGTATCTGCCGTTCACTTGCAAATTCTGCGGTGATGCGTTCTGCGCAGAGCACAGGCTGCCAGAAAAACATCATTGCCCTGGTTTGGCGGGACTGAAGAACATGTCTAGGGGTATCATATACTCTCCCACTCCCAAAGAGGTCAAAATCGCGCGCCCAAAGATTTCCTTGCCCATATACAGTTACTCTCAGGCGATTTTAATGG
>JAUWXC010000089.1 GCA_030616565.1 Methanocellales archaeon
CCGCTCACGCCGAACGACCTTTTCACAGGCGCATCAATGTACCTTACGAACAAGTAGCATGCGAGGGTGAATATGGCACATCCTATCACCAGGTTTACATAGTAGATCTCGCTGTGGGTGTAGAACAGAAGAAACATGCCGCCAAACAGCGTCTGGAGCGATGCTGGAGGTGCGGTTCTCCAAGTGCTCTTGTTTGATATGCCGAGCAACACCAACATTCTCATCGCGAAGACGACGCCCAGTGCCATTATATATCCGTCAAACGTCAGCGAAGCGCCCAACAATACCGAAAAAAGCGCACTGGCGCCGCAAAAGATCCCTATGATGATCGTGCACGCCAACGCGAGTAGCGAGGACCTGTTGAGCGTCGTGGCGCCGCCAAATTTTGAGGCAACGGGGGGTGTTAGGAGCGCGGAAATTACCGCAGGCGCACCGATCAGCACCAATCCTGCCTTGGCACCCCACAGCCAGCCGTGACCGAACTTAAGGGCGCCCATTCCTATTGCAATCGAGAATATCAGTAAAAAAGGGAGAGAATATGACCACTTCGGCGCCTTAAAGATGTATTTGGTCAGCTCTGCGGGTCGTTCTTCTATCTCCTTCATATTTCACTTCTCCACCAGCGCCGCCTCTAAAACGTTCAGCGTGCCGTGATCGCCTCGCCAGACCTTTTTTGTTTTGATCAGTTCAATTCTCTTTGCGAAGAATGGTGCGTCCACCACCAAGGACTCGTACTCCCCCCCCTCTCCAGCGAGATGTATTCCATATCGTTCTTTTAGCGCCTTTAACTCTTCTATCGTTCGCCTGTCTATCTTTCGACCCAGCCAGTTCTCATCAAAACCAAGGGCTGATACGTGAATGATTCTTGCATCCAAAACGTCCACCATCTCTCTGAGAAGTGCCTCCGGGTCTTGATGCCAGAGCGGAGCGTACATTTTCAGCCCGAGTGACTCACAAACCCGTCTCACACGTGATGCTTGATACTCCGACTCGATTACTCCAAGCACGACACCATCCACTTCTACGCGCCGTAGCGCTCTCTTCAAATCTTCCACCTCGCGCTCTTTTTCGCCAGATGAAAGCTCGGAGATGAGAGGAATTCCTGTCGCCTCTGCGAACAGCTCAGTCAAATGGATGTTTGGCGTATGGTACATATATGAATCTGGATTTTGAGACTTGATCACGATCAGATTGGTTATCTCATGACCTGCCTGAAGCGCCTTGTACATGGCAAATGAAGAGTCCTTCCCGCCAGAGATGAGCGCCGCCAGTTTCATAGTTCTCCGAATATTTTCTCATATCGCTCTTTCATCTGTTTCCAATCGGGCAGGTTGGTCTGGCAACCCTTTCGCTCGACGATGAAGGACGCTACTGTAGCGCCAATCTTCCCGCACGTTTCCAGGTCGTAATTCTTCACCAGCCCTACCAAAAATCCCGCCCTGTATCCATCACCAGCGCCAGTAGGATCGATGGGGCGCACCTTTATAGATGGTATCTCGATTGTATCGCCTGCGTAAATCTTGCTCCCCTCCACATCATAGGTGATTACCACCGTCTCCACCTCCTCCTTAAGTTCGGAAAACGATTTACCGGTCATCCTGCATATGCGCTGGATTTCATGCCTGTTTGCGAACAGTATGTTTGTCTTGCCGAGTATCGACAACAAATCCTCTTTCGAGTACATCGCCAGGTCCTGTCCAGGATCAAAGGAGATGAAGTCCGCCGATTGTGCCATTCTGACGTTGAATTTCGGGCTGGCGGTGACGAGATGCGCCATCTCCGCTTTGGGCGCCTTCAATTCCGGGAAGTGTCTGGATGCACCCCAAAAGAAATATGTGACCTGGTTGTGCTTTTCATCAGTGAAGATGTACGCTTTAGCCGTTTCTTCATCCTTCAAGCGTACAAGCATGTCCAGTTTTACGCCCAATTTCAGGAGATGGGCTTCGTAGTCCGAATTGGCGAAGTCTGCACCCACAGGGGATATGAGCTCGCAATCTCCTCCCAGGCGCGCGATGGTAGCAGCGGTGTTCGCTGCCCCTCCACCATAAAATTGCTCCCGCTCCTTGATGTGAATTGACGCGTTGGCTTCCGGCAACCTGGGAACGCTGAAGATATTGTCAAAAGCAACGTGTCCAACGACCGATATGGTTTTCATGTTCACTCACGCTTCTCGATTTCTCTGACCTCTGCTACCTTCAGCGGTACGTTTTTCAGCGCCTTTCCAATTACGGATTTTGCTATTCTGGATGCGTGCTCTTCGTTCTCGGCATTGAACACCTTCATCTCCAGCCTCAATCCCACCAGCGCTGTGTTAGCTGCCATGAATACGCTTTTTAGCGTCTCCTCGCATGCAGGGCATATCGTCGTTCCAACCTCGACATCGACATAGCTCAATTTCGGGTTCAATCTTTTCCCAGCCTCTGCAATGGCCACGCTCATCGCATCCTCTACACTTTTTACATCTTTGACGGGCCATGCCGCCTCTAATGTTACTTTGTAATCCATTTCTCTCCCTCAAATTGCAAACAGCGTTTTATCTCTAACATCGAACACACCAAGTCTTACGCCAGCATCCAGCCATGCATGCCCGTAACTAAAGCAAGCCAGTGCATTGACTAAATCCCTTTTTTCTTGAAAGTGAACACCATCTTGGTAATAGGACTTAGCCATCATCAAATAATCCTCAGCAACGTCATGTAATGGTTGTGGTGCCACGATCTTTACATCTTTAATCGCCTTTTCCAGAAGCTCTCTGTAGCGATTGACCTTCTCCTCGAGCCCTCGCATAAGTTATTCCTCAGGCGCCCCTGCCGACAATTCTGATAGACCGCCCTCCATGCAAACTTCTTCTAATTCGCACGTCAACGAGAACGGGGTACTCGATATCGTTGCTGACCAGTAACGCAACCCCTGGCGGTAGCCTCTTTATTTCTCCCTCGAGTTCTGAGCTGAATCCTTCTATGCTCTTGCCGATCGCCTGTATATCATTGGGATTTGTCACCTTCATGATGATCTGGGTGTTGCACTGGGACAGCACGTTCTTATCGATGCGTGCGGGTCGCTGGGATATTATCATGAGCCCCAGTCCAAACTTTCGCCCCTCTGATGCGATTGTTCTTAGTATATCAGTTGACGCTGCCTTGCCATATCCCCTTTCAGGGCAGAAGTTGTGTCCTTCTTCTACCACAAGCATGGCCGGAGGAATCTTCCCTGCCTTCCTGATAGCGAATAAATTCTCACATAGTCGTGCAACGATGACGCTTTGCAAGTCAGGGGGTATGCCCCTCATATCGATGATCGATGCCGTTCCGCTTTGCACCAACTCATCTATCGTTGTCGGGCTGCTGGACAATATACCCGTCTCTCTGAGCATCTCAAGCGAGTTGATCACGCTCCATTTTGCCCTGCTCCTGCTTTCGCCGACCGCCAGTATGATATCATCGATCGTGTAGAGTCCCTTTTCCTCCTCTACCTTCTTTATGGCCTGGTATAGGATGCCCACCTGGGTGTCGCTGAGCTCAGTTGGAAGCATCAAGGCTATGTTTCTGGCGCTGAGATTGACGCCGTCCAAGCGGAACACCTTGTCTGCCTCTGGGTTTAGCGTTAAATTGGCTGGCGTGTAGACGACCACCTGCGATGCATACCCTTTCGGCTCTATGCCAAATTTTTTCATTAAGTCCTGCTGCACTTTGTCGCTGTTCTCGTGCTTCAAGGAGATGTATTCACCGTGTGGGTCTATGACCAAGAGCGGCACGTTTTGCTCCAAGAGCTCTTCAATCAAAACGCCTGCAGTGTATGACTTTCCGCTGCCGCTCCTGGCTAAAATGCTGCAATGCTTCTGTACCAATTTGTTTGCATCCAGATAAACAGGCATGGCCTGTCCTTCCAACGAACCCAGGTGTATGTCCCCTTCACCAAGACCGAGCACCTTTCTGATTAATTCTCTATCCGCTTCATACACGTTATCTCCGGGGTTGAAAGGCGTTTTTGGGGGACGTAGCAACCCCTGTTCATCCCTTGAACCTATCATGCCTACCTTTGCTACCACTTTCCCCCCGGATTCAGCAATTTTCACCCCGCTTGCAACGCTGATCGCGGCATCCAGCGAGTAGGCATCGCTCGATTTGGTCATGGAAACGACTTGCCCGAGCACCCAACCATTTGATTCATGCCATACCTTTACATAGCCCCCTC
>JAUWXC010000101.1 GCA_030616565.1 Methanocellales archaeon
CCATGGGCAATCATTTTATTCAAGACGCGAGCAAGGTTCTCATCTCCGTCCACGACCAAAGTTTATCTGGCATCGCAAATGAGATTGATGGTGTGAAGAAAAAGTTGGGGGAGGTAGGAATAACATGCTGACCATTGGTCTTGACATAGGTGGTGCCTACACGAAGATCGCCGTTCTCAGGGTTAAGGAGGAAAATACGGAAATTCTCAACATCACCTCAGATTACTTCCCCTTCTGGAAGTGCAAAGATCAGTTCCCCCAGTACATCAGAGCACGTCTCCCAGGGGGGGAGAAATTGATGGGGATCACCATGACTGCTGAGCTAGCGGATTGCTTCCCCTCAAAAGGTGGGGGCGTTAAACACATTTTGAATTCCATTGGCTCTATCGCCAGAACACTGGTCTTGGACGCCTCTGCAAAATTCATCGATGTGGAAACGGCTCTTGCATTCCCGCTAAGAGTTGCAGCCTCTAACTGGACTGCGGCACCGCTTCTCATCTCAAAGTACATGTCTGATGCGCTCTTTATCGATGTTGGAAGTACCACGACGGATGTCGTTCCCGTATTAGGAGGGGGCATATCTGTCGTGGGAAAAAACGACCTTGAAAGATTGATGGAAGGAGAATTGATCTATACCGGTGCGTTACGGACGAATCTCGCCACCATAACAGGATCCGTTCCTGTTAAAGGCAGGCAAGCATTCGTGTCATCAGAATATTTTAGCATAGCTGCGGACGTTCATCTAATCCTAAATCACATCAGGCAGGAGGACTATTCTTGTGATACGCCAGATGGAAAGGGGAAAACCAGAGAAGATGCATCAAGAAGGATGGCAAGGTTGGTCTGTGCAGACATGAGCATGTTAGACGAGGAGGATATTAGGTACATCGCCGACTGTATACACAAAAAGCAGGTTGAACAGATCCAGATGGGTCTACTCAAGGTGATCCAAAGGCAAGATATGGCAAAAAATACGCCCGTTATACTGGCAGGGATTGGAGCGAGATTTTTGGGCAAAGACTCGGTTGAACTATTTTTCAGCGACGTACGGTATTTTGAGGAGTTTGTCAAGGAGAAAACCGGTCTTTCTGCTGAAAAAATCTCGATGGCTGCTCCCGCTTTTAGCATAGCGTTAATCCTGGCACAGGAAGGAATGGTGCCAACCGCCAGGGTGAAAAGATGAAATTATTGATAAGCGTTGTCAGCCTGAATGAAGCGGTCGCAGCACTAAAAGGCGGTGCGGACATAATCGATGTTAAGAATCCGAGAGAAGGATCCCTGGGAGCGAGCTTTCCATGGGTGATAAAAGAGATTGAGCAAATCGTTCCAGAGGGTGTTGAGCTGAGCTGCGCGCTAGGAGATGCGCCTCACCTGCCGGGTACGATCGGCTTAGCTGCCCTGGGTTGTGCTTCGCTCAGCCCGGATTACATAAAAGTCGGATTGCACGGAACCAGGAACAAAGAAGAGGCGCTGGAGGTTATGGAGGCCGTGGTGAGAAGCGTTGAAGAGGTAAACGACGAGATTAGAGTAATACCTTCTGGTTACTCTGATTTTAGAAGGATAGGTTGCCTGGATCCCTTGTTGTTGCCAGAGGTGGCAGTAGAAACGGGATGTGATGGTGTACTAGTGGATACGGGCATCAAGGACGGTAAAACGCTGTTTGATTTTATGAGCACTGAAAAAATAAGGGATTTCACCGAGAAGGGGCATGAATTTTGCCTACTTGTAGCCCTAGCTGGATCTCTTCAAGCCGGAGATATTGATGTTCTGAGAAAGCTAAAACCCGACGTAATCGGAATTAGGGGGGCTGCTTGTGACAACTATGACAGAAAAACGGGCACGATCTCATCGAACAGGGTTATGGAATTAAAAGGTCGTATGTCTGAAAAGATTATATGACGTTCAAGTAAGATAGAGAATAGCATGGAGCAGGATAATGGAGAGCCTAGAAAAATATGAAGGGAAAGCCGTTGGAGTTCAAATAGAAGCGGTCTGTGAGAGCGGTCATAGGAAGACGGCTTATTTTGTTGGAACTCTCGTAAGGGATGAAAGACCTGGATGCTACATGTTAAAAGACAGGGTGGGCTCTGAAGGAGTTTTGGTTAAGCATGACGATATCAAGAAAATCATAACCCTGAAGTATGGAGCTGCCGGTGTCGCAAAGATTTCAGGACTAGTAATTCACGAAGAGAAATGCAATGGATGTGGAAATTGCGTGGTTGCATGCCCGGCCAACGTCTCCCTGAGTAGGAAGGTTGCAGGAGGGAAAGGCCCGGGCTCTGATAAAGCTCTCATGCAGGTGATAGATGGAAAATCCGAGGGTTTGAACCTGGATATGTGTAGGCGATTTGGAGAGCCCGGAGATCCATTGTTAAGTTGCACAGTCTGCGCTGATGTTTGCCCAACTGACGCCATTGAGTTCGTGTAGAAGAAGTTCATGAACTCCATTTCTTTTCGATAAATTCCTTTATCCCAGAAGAGTCCATCGGGCCAACCAGTACCTTCCAGCCGCTCTGCAGCTCCAGGTCACCACTGATGCGTGCAGAGTACCCGGGAATGACGATCCTTCTGTGTTTGACCTTCTCCTCCAGCCCGCTCCTTTTAATGGCATCCTTCACCTTGGATGCATCTAATTGTCCCCCCGCAATCGATGCCTGAACACCCAATCCATCTGTGTCGATTACCAGCAGATAGCAAGCGATAGCAGCCGATTCAATATCTGACGCGACGGTATAGTACGTCAGAGCAAAGTTCGTCGTCAGCAGGACAGGCGAGCTCTTGGTTGGTTCGCCGATGCTCCTCAGACCTGGGCCAACCGCAACGGGTTTCCTTGGATCGGTGTAGAGGTTTTGCCTCAGGGTGACCAAAGGAAGTAGAGCCCAAACCTCTTGCGTATGAAGGATTAGAAGGTCGGCGTACTTGTCCATCATGGTCGCGGCGACCATGACCTCCTTGAAGGTTTTTTCCAGACCGTTTTCAGTCGATGCCATAGCCGGTATTCCCAGCAAAGGAAATCCAAGATCCTTGTCATCTTTCAGTATGGCTGCTCTTCTTGCCAACACGAATTTGCTCAAAACAGCAGAAAGGTTTTCCACACTTGATCCTGGATCGAGAACGATGTCCTCTATTCCCATGGACCTTAAAGCGCTCGCCACCGACTTCAGCTCTGACATATCCTCAGCAAAGACCACCACGGGACACTTGTATTTCCCAGCAAGCTTTCCTACCTCTTCCCAGGTATCCTTGGTTGCAGCATAGATTAGCGGTCTTTTATCTCCCACGACCTCCAAGGCTGCTTCCAACACATTGGGATCCCATGAGCATAGTACCAGCGGTTTTCCCATTTCGGCTGATACCTTTGATGCACATTGGGCAAATCTCTCTGGGTCCCCGGATACGGACCTA
>JAUWXC010000034.1 GCA_030616565.1 Methanocellales archaeon
AATCATGTAAACCTGACATGGTTGGCTCGGTAACTATAAGCGCCACATCAACCCCGCTGAGAGATGCGATTACTGGGCACCCAATCCCAGGTGGGCCATCTATCAAGATTAACTCTCTTCCCTGCTCCCCTGCTATTTTTCGTGCATTATTCCTGACAAGAGCGACCAGTTTTCCAGATGCTTCTTCAGCGATGTTTAACCTGGCATGGACCATTGGACCGTACTTGGTTTCAGAAATGAATGCATATCCGGAAATCTTTTCCCTGAGCATTATGGCGTTCTCAGGGCACACGTATGCGCATACGCCACAGCCCTCGCACAAAATAGGGTCTATCGTGTGACCGCGTATCGCGCCAAATTTGCATGCCTCTTCGCATATCCTACAATCTATACATTTTTCTTCATCTACTACTGCTTCTTTGGAACCTCTGAACTCCTGTTTTCTCTGCAGATGTGGATCGAGGAGTAGATGAAGGTCGGGCGCATCCACATCACAGTCTGCTATAACATGGTTATGCGCCAACGCAGTAAAGGAGGCGACGATGATCGTTTTTCCGGTTCCGCCTTTTCCGCTTATCACAGTCAGTTGCTTCATCTACTCTTCCTACTCATTTTTTTATGTGCTCGAAAACGTCTAGGAACTCGTTTTTCCACCCCGGCATCTCCAGGACAAATGGTACGCCGCGCGAGTATAGCTCTGCGATCCTTCTGTCCATGGGAATTGTAAGCAATATTGGAATGTTCTCTGTTTTACAGTACTCCCGGACTTTCTGGTCTCCGATTCCATCGCAGTTTATTATAACCCCAAACGGGATTCTCATTTTCATCAGGACTTCAACAGCCAGCTTGATGTCATGAAGACCAAAGGGCGTTGGCTCGGTTACAAGTATGCAGTAATCGCTTCCGTACACGGATGCTATCACAGGACAGGAGGTCCCAGGTGGAACATCGATGATCACGGTTTTATCATCATCGATCTCATTCTTCACCCCCCTTATCACTGGAACTGCCATGGGTTCGCCTATGTTGAGCTCGCCATACACGAATTCGATGTCTCCAGCTACCCCTTTTTTAACCACACCAACCCCCCTATTCTCTTCGGCAATCGCATTTTTTGGGCAAACAATTGAGCAGCCACCACATCCATGACATAGCTCTGGGAGCACCATGATCTTGTTCTTAAACACAGCGAGCGCATTAAACTCACAGAATTCAGCGCATTTTCCGCAGTAGTCACACCTGGTTTCATCGAACTTTGGTACTGATGTGCAGACTGGCATCTGCTTTTTAATTTCTGGTTTTAGAAAGATATGCGCGTTTGGCTCTTCGACATCACAATCCAAGAGCTGGACGTTTTTAAGAGACAATGCCATGTTTGTAGCTACTGTGGTTTTTCCCGTGCCGCCCTTGCCACTTGCTACTGAGATTATCATCAGTGGGTCCCTCTTGTCACCCTAATATTCGCATTCTATTCAATCGCTTGTTGCCGCTCCATCTAATCTTAACAATGGTGTGATCCAAGGTATCCAAAAAGGATTGAAATCCCATTAATTCAGTGTCTGTGCTCTTTACAAGCGGTTTCGTCAGTAGCCACTTGGAGTTTCCCGGATTTCCAATCGCTGATCGCATCCTTCACAGTTCCACCAGCGCCGACAAAGACTTCGATGCCAAATTGCTCGAACATCTGGATTGCCCTTGGACCTAAGCCAGAGCAAAGCATCACACTTGCGCCTTTCCTTGCTATCAGCTCAGGCGGCAACCCAGCACCGCCCATATGCTCGCTTGTATTTGGAAAAACCTCTACCTCGTTGGTTTCTGTATCAATCAGTGTGTAGTGGGGGCATCTCCCAAAGTGCGGAGATATCACCTCATTCATACCGCTTTGCCCCATTGTCGGTACACATACCTTCATGCTATCACCTATCTTGTGAATTCTCATTTTCTCTTATTTTTCTCTTACCATCTTACTTCCACATTTTGGGCAGGTTTGGTCAAAGCATGGCGTCCCTGTTATATGTGGGGTTTTATGCTCGCAATTTGGACATATACAATTGCCGCCAGGGCCTAAACCAAAACTACCCATCCTTCCTTGTCCAGCCATTTATCCTCCTGTGAAGCATCTATTTTCTCAGTTCTGCCAGCCTCTTCTTAATCTGTTCCAGCTCTTGCTCCAGTGCCTTTGATGTCTCCTCCAGCCAAGCAAGTTCTTGCTCCTTTGGCATCGCTTGAGTTACTGGAATCAAAGGATATCCTGTTGACGCTGGTGCTGTAGCTGGGATATCATATCCATAGGGCGCCGGTATCGGTGGATATCCCCGTGGTCCGAAAAGCCGCCAGCAAGCTCCTCTTCCGTAAAGCCATCCTGGCCTCTCCCAAGGTGGCAGGTGGCTGAAGGGTCCTCTACCGGGCCATGGTCCCTGAAGTCTGCGCCATCCAAACCGTCCATTTGGCATTCAAATCACCTCCTTTTTACTTTTTAAGCTCCTCAAGTCTCTTCTTGGTTTGATCCAATTGCTGTTCTAACGTCTTTACCTGAGTTTCCAGCATCTGCAGTTCTTGCTCTTTGGGCATCTGAGACGTTGGCATTGGTGGCGTTATTGGAGGACCCATAGGTGTCTGCTGCATGAACCCCATGCCCATGCCACGACCACCTCCACGTCTCCTGCCTCCGCCCATTCCCATGCCGCCAAACATTGGCATCGTTGCCGCGGTAATTGGAGATAGCTCGCCTTCCAAGTATTTCATCACCGCATCTCTCACGCTAATTCCTTGTGCAGAGATCATCTCAACTCCTGCCTGGTTGAACACCATGGATGCATTGGGGCCGTAATTACCGGCTATCACCGCCTTTGCCCCTTGATTAATGACCAGCTGGGCCGCCTGAATTCCAGCGCCGCCCGTTGCACCTGCATACCGATTTTGAATTACCGAGCTGTTCTTAATCTTCTTTCCTTCAACGTCTACGACCGTAAACGTCGGACACCTTCCAAACACCGGGGATACCGTGTCGTCTAAACCCCCTGCGGTTGTTGCAACCACTATTTTCATTTTTTCACCTCATTTTTTCTTTTAATTGCTGTTCTATCACTTTTGCCTGACTTTCCAACATCTATTTTATCTACGATTCCCACAAACGACTTTGTAGCACGTGAATTGGATTCTAACATAAGCGGCTCTCCCGCGTCCCCCGTCTCGCAGACCTTGTAGTCAATCGGAATGCTGCCAAGGAATGGCACGCCTAATTCCCTGGCTGCTCTCTCACCGCCGCCCGTCTTGAATAGATCGATAGCGCTTCCACAATGGGGACATGTGAAACCACTCATATTCTCCACAATCCCAATCACCGGCATATTGAGCTGTTTCGCGAAGTTGACCGTTCTCCTTGAATCCAATAGAGCAACATCTTGCGGCGTCGTTACGATGATTGCGCTACTATTTGGGATCAGTTGTGCCAGGCTAAGCGGCTCATCGCCCGTTCCAGGCGGTAGGTCTACTATTAGATAGTCCAGCAAGTCCCATCTTACCTCTTTTATAAATTGTTCTATCGCCTTCATTTTGAGGGGACCGCGCCATATGACTGGAGAGTCTTTTTCCATCAAAAATGCCATAGAAACTACTTTCATGCTGGGCGCGCCTTCGATCGGTATGAGGACTGGTGCGATATAGGCACCATCGCTATGTAGCTTTTCATTTTCGACCCCCAACATCTTAGGGGCATTTGGTCCAGTTATGTCTGCATCGAGCAACCCAACGTCATATCCCCTCATCGAGAGGGCAAAAGCTAGGTTAACCGCCACCGTCGTCTTTCCAACGCCACCCTTGCCACTCATCACCACCATAGTATGTTTTATGTTCCCTAACGTCCCATTTACATCCATCAAATACGTCCTCCTCTTCTTCCACGTCTTGCATAGCCCCTATCTTCAGGAGCCCTGTGAATGTTTGTTGAGCTACACTTAGGGCACTTAGCTGGCCTTCCGGTTCCATATGGTTCTTCCCACTCATTGCCGCAATTATAGCATTTGAATTTTCTCGCCGCCATCTCATAATTGCCCCCATGAATTTTTATGGCCTTGCCGTTGACCAGAGCGTCTGCGATTTTTTTTCTCGCGGATTCCAAGAGCCTATGGAACGTCGGCTGTGAGATGCCCATTTTCTCAGCCGCTTCTTTTTGCTCCAGTTCTTCCAGATCTTTAAACCTGATTGCCTCGAGCTCGTCAACCGTTAAACTAACTTCTTCCAAGTCTGCCAGGGGGACCCCTCTTGGCTTGAAATATGTAATCCCGGGTTCAAACCAGACCCGCCTGCACTTTCTCGGCCTGACCACGTTATGAATATATATTCATAACATATTAAAACATTTCGCATCAGGTACGATAGCACTCGTCGATAAACATAGTAAAATGAATTCCCTGACGGCTATCATCATGTATCATCACATTCATCCATGACGTCTACGGATTTGCTCAGTAGCAGTGGAAATATTATGTCGCTTGTACAACAGGGAATTATCACGCCCAGAAATATGATGAGAAATGTCTCTGCGATACGAAGTGTCCATTCTATGTGCCCAAATGCTGTAAGATACAACATCGTCGCCATCGTGCTTATGAAAACGTGTGAGCTATGGGAAAATATCGTAGATCCTCTGCCATGAACCACGTCGGCAGACACTAATCCAAGGAGCACGCCAAAAATTGTAAATGGCACAATTGTCATCGGATGTGTAATTAAACACCAATGAAATTCTATTCCAATACCAAGAATCGTTCCACCGAGAAATGGAAGAAATACGTCGCTGATGCCACAAATTCCCAGAGAGCCTATTAGCCCAACGATTACCGCTTTGAGCAATCTCCTCTCATGTCTCCAAAACATCGCCGTCGTGGCTGTAGCAGATAACAAAATATGCACTGGATGAAATACGTGGAACAACCCATGGCAGCATTCAGACATTTGCGCTTTGCTCAGCGATAGCACCGTCATCAAGACACCTAATAAAATAAGTGCGACACAAGCGCTAAACGCCGTGAACGGAGCGTGGTGCCTCAACTCATCCCAGATGTGTCCCAATCTCCACTTTTTATTGCCTTTCAAATTATCACCCTATAAGATGAGATTGAGCAAACCGCCTACCAGCAAAGCCGAGGTGACCATGATCACAGCGGATTTTGCCATGCCCACTATCCCCAGCTCTTTAGTTAAAATGGCAAACGTAGCCACACATGGGAAATACATCGCCAATACTACGCTGGCCACTATCGTTTGGGACATCGTCAAGCCAAGGGGCAAAAGCATCCCTATAGCTACATCTTTACGCAGGAAGCCGACTATAAGTGCTCCGACCGTCTCCTCTGGTAGTCCGAGCAGGCCTACCACGACAGGAGCGGCGATTTTGCCCATGAATTCGATGATTCCCAAGACATAAAGGATATTTACGATAAATACGCCCAGCAGCACATATGGAATTGCCTCCCCCAGAAAGAACCTTATTCTCATCCACAGCTTCTTCAGTAATGCACCCCAATATGGAATCCTGTAGGGTGGAACCTCCATAAATATCTCTGGACTTTCGCCCTTCAAAATTTTGTTGAGTAAAAGTCCAAGGACTACCCATACCATAAGAAGTGTCAAAAAAACGATTCCAAGAGCTTCTGCACCATACCTGCCCACCAGTCCGACTATCATGGCAATCTGAGCCATGCAGGGAACCGCAATTGCCATAAGGGTTGCAGCAATGAAAACCTGTCTCTTCGTCTCCAAGACCCTGGTGGATAGAGCACCAGGAACGTTGCACCCCAGACCGAGCAAGAAGGAAACTATAGCTAAGCCATGCAAGCCTATTCTGTGCATTAGGCTGTCTACAAGCACAGCCAATCTAGGCAAATACCCACAGTCCTCTAGAAAACTCAGTACCAGATAAAATGCGAACACATAAGGCAAAACCATTGCAAAAGGAACGTAGAGCCCGGTGGTTAACAAACCCATGGACTGCACATAATCTACTTTTCCCTCTATTAGCGTTCCGACCAAAACATCATGGACAAAACCAGGACCCAGTAGTTCGCTTAATTTCATCACCAAGGGAGTGTAGATATCAAAGATCGGTTCGAATACGTAGCTGATTAGTCCTTCACCAATAAATCTTATAATCTGAAAGGTTAGAAGCAGGACCACTATGGCTATGGGAATGCCAGTCAAGGGCTTGATGCTCGCGTCTCCTATTCGCTCCAAAAAGGTGTGGTGACGGTGGGTCACGGTTTGCACCTGGCTGACTATTCTGCCAACCTCAGCCCATCTTTGCTCATCAGTACGTTCATCGTTGACCGGCATCTTAACCCTCTCTTATGTGCTTGTACGAAGCATAACCCCTGGCAATCTGGAGACAAGTTCTTTGATTCCCTCACCAGTAATGGCAACTGTGGGCGCAACTGGAACGCCTAAAAGTTTTTCAAATTTTTCCACATCGATGACGATGCCCTTATGCTTTGCCTCATCCCACATGTTAAGCGCCATAATCATTGGTATTTTTCTTTCCAGCAATTGAAGTGTCAGATATAAGCTCCTCTCCAGGTTTGTGGCATCCACTACATTGACAACTAACTCCCCCTTTTTCAGCATCTCAACAGCCACTTCCTCTGCCTTGGAGATTGGCTCTAAGGTGTACGTTCCAGGCACGTCAATCACTTCCACCCACCGCTCCCCGAGCTTCATTGCACCCTTCTTGAATTCTACTGTAGTGCCAGGATAGTTTGAAACTATGACGTTCACACCTGTTAGCCTGGAGAATACAGCGCTCTTGCCCACGTTGGGATTTCCCATCAGAAGTATTTTCATTTTGTCGCAGATGGAACATCTGCGAGATGCCCCAACCCCATGGGTTGCGAGCTCTTCCCAATTCTTTGAATTGGAAGAGTTGTAATTCCTGCGGAATTTCAACATTTCACCTCTACAAAGACTTTTGCTGCCATCCCCCTCCCGATCGCAACCCTGGCTCCATCTACTTCAACGACGATCGGGCCTCTAAGAGGCCCAGAAGTTATCTTTTGAATTGT
>JAUWXC010000066.1 GCA_030616565.1 Methanocellales archaeon
ATCGAAGAAGGGGAAGATCATCACCACGGGTGCGGGTCCGAAAGCACTCCTGGTGGTCATGACGCCTCCCGAGGCAGGATTGGGATTGGTCCTCGTAGAGATGGAGAAGGCCGCTGATAAGCTCAAGAAACTATTGTAAATTCTTGGAAAATCAAAAACAAATTTTTTAGTAAAAGTTTTTCATCTATGAGTGATGAAAACGATTCATGCCTCAGATTGCGTTGCATCTTTTGTTGGCATCCGCCCTTATAGGATGCACACTGGGCATCATCACTGGACTGATACCAGGGCTTCATGTCAACAATGTCGCAATACTGCTCATTGCGATCTCTCCCACACTGCTCCAGCACGGAATTTCGCCGGTCTGCATCGCCATTATCATCATCGCAAATGCGGTGGCGCACACTTTTTTGGATTTCATCCCATCAATATTTTTGGGCGCACCAGAAGCGGAGACGGCACTTGCAGTCCTACCAGGGCATAGACTGTTGTTAGAGGGAAGAGGTGTTGAGGCAATCAGACTATCTGCGTTGGGCAGCGCCGGCTCGGTGATAGTAGCATTGGGGCTCGTGCTACCGCTCAGCGCTCTTTTCAGGCACGTATATCCTGTCCTCAATCAATATATGGGCTGGATTTTACTGCTTATCGCCCTGATTATTATAGGGACTGAGCCTGGAGAGAGAATAGACCCATGGGAAACAAAACTCAAATACAAGGGATATGCTGCGCTGGTGTTTCTGCTTTCTGGCACGCTGGGCATCCTTTCATTCACTAGGGCATCTCTGATGCATCCTGTAATAGCCCTTGGCGAACCCTCTATATTATTCCCACTGCTCTCAGGACTGTTTGGAGCAAGCATGCTCGTAATCAGCTTGGTCACCAAGTCCACAATTCCAAAACAGGTGAAGACGAGGTTTAAACTATCCAAACGGAAGGTCGCAAGAGGCATATTCACAGGAAGTTTAGCCGGATCTCTGGTGGCATGGTTACCTGGGGTATCACCAGCAGTGGCGACAGTGATGACGAGGTTGGCGGTCAAGGAAGGAGGAGAGGACTCTTCTAGGGAATTTATAGTTGCAGTCAGTGGAGTAAACACAGCCAATGCAATCTTTGGTCTGATAGCGCTATATATCATCCAGCGACCGCGTAGCGGCGCTATGGTCGCAGTCAAAAGCATCGTGGATCCAAATGTATGGGATATGCCGTTAATAGTACTCCTCTTGACGGTCATCGTGGGTGTTTCAATTCTATCCTACTTCGCCACGATTTTCATAGGTGATCATGCATCTAAGATTCTATTCCGCACGAGCTATTCAAAGCTCAGTGCAGCAGTTCTGCTCTGCATAGGTATAATGGTGGTTTTGTTCACGGGCTTGTTTGGGGTCGTCGTCTTCACGACCGCTATGGTAATTGGAATGCTTCCTTCCTACCTCAAGGTGAGGAAAACCCATAGCATGGGAGCATTGCTGCTTCCATTAATTTTGTATTTTTTTGACGTTTTTACGTGGTGATTCGATGTAAACTTCAAAAATGCGTCGAATATAGGGGTTTAGCACCAATAAAAAAGCGCAACGTTGAAATAGGAGGGACTTATAAACATACCTACACCTAATAAAATTTGGGGAGATTGAACATGGCAAAGAGATCTAAAAAGAATTTTGGTTTGATAGAGAATGGTAGAGAAGTAGGGACATTCAGTGGTTTTCAACCACGAGACGCTGCTCTGAAGTGCGCAAGCAGAGGAAAGACGAAAATAGTGCTCAGGGAGAAGGGTACAAAAAGACTTCACGTATTTACCGGTTCCAGAGACAAGGTTAGTGCTCCAAGTGGTGCACCGAGCTGGTTACCATCAACGGTCTGGAAACCCAAGGTTAAGAAGGTTGGCGTTCGACACCTGAAATATAACCAACTATCGAGAAATCCATCTGACCTTTTAAGATAACCACTTTCTCCCTTCTTTTATTTTTTATTTATTTTCATCTAGAGAGTGGGCCCGGGGCGATTTGAACGCCCGACCTCACGGTTTCTCAACAACCCTCATTTTGATCAACCTTCCCTTCTGCTTATGCAGAAGGAAGGTGTTTCTGCAAAGCAGGAACCACCTTTTTTTAAAAGGTTGTTTATCAGCCGTGTGCATATTGCTCTTTACGAGATCCAACCAGGCTAAGCTACGGGCCCAGTTGAATTGCTTCAACAGTTATGGCAACATAGAGTTAAAGTTTTCTTCGTATAAAGTCCTCACCGATAGATTTATTGTAAAATCTCGCCATTTCACATACGCTCGGGCCGGTAGATCAGGGGTAGATCGCTACCTTGGCAAATGTCATGGTCTGAAAGAGCATGACGTCCTTATTGGTAGAGGCCTCGGGTTCAAATCCCGACCGGTCCATGATGCAGAAAGAAGAGAGAATAGTGGCAGTCCTGCTTATAATGGCTCTCCTCTCGCTTGCTACAATCTACTTTGTCCTGCCAGTATGAAGCCCAAAAGATTTATGAGCAATCATACATCACTTTCCTTGAGTCAAGGGCCTGTGGTCTAGTCGGCTATGACACCGCCTTTACACGGCGGAGATCGCCGGTTCGAATCCGGCCGGGCCCATGCGTATGCATTCGCTTAAACGAAGTGTACGCGAAGCTTAAACTAAAGTGTATGCATTCACAAAGTGAATGCTTAAACTTCGTGTAGTCCCGTAGGGTAGTGGTCAATCCTGCAGGCCTTTGGCACAACCTTTCAAAAAAGGTTGATCAAAATGTGCTACCTTCGCTCGCTTTGCGAGTTCAGTAGCACCATCAAAACCATCGTTCAAAAAGCAATCTCAAATGATCAACCCTCTTACAGGTTGTGGAGAAAGCCCGCGACGGCGGTTCGAATCCGCCCGGGACTATCACTTATGGGGCTGTGGCCTAGTCTGGAAGGGCAGCTGGCTCCAGACCAGCCGATCGTGGGTTCAAATCCTACCAGCCCCATTTGGATAATTTTTTGGATAATTTTATTACCCCCAAGTGGGCTTAAAGAGGGATGGAAGGAGGGCATATGATAAAAAAATTGCTAGTGGCTGTTGATGGATCGCCCGAGGCAGAAAAAGCGGCCAGGTATGCCTTGAAACTTGGCAGGGCCTATGATGCCAGCGTTACCGCGCTTAACGTCATTGGAGTCGAGCCTCCAATTGAGCGTGAGGATGAAAGAAAAAGCAAGGAAATACTCTCTCATATCAAGGAAATAGCAAAAAAAGCAAAGGCGAATTGCAAGACCAAGTCACGCATCGACCCCATTGTTCATAGAGGAATACTTGATGAAGCTGATGAGGGGGGTTACGACCTTATAATAATCGGGTCTAAGGGGCTTACTGGAATTAAGCGAATGGTAATGGGGAGCGTTGCCGAAAACGTAGCTAGGCACGCTAACTGCCCGGTAACCGTGATAAGATGAATAGGAGGAATACAAATGACGATGAAGTTGTTAGTGGCTGTTGATGGATCACCTGAATCAGAGAAAGCGGCTAGGTATGCCTTACAATTTGCTAAAGATACTGGCGCCAGCGTTACTATCCTTACTGTTATCACATCATCAGTCGCGCGAGAAGAGAGTGAGAAAGTGCTCGCGCGAATCAGAGATGCGGCAAAAGAAATTGGTATTGGGTGTGATACCAGGTCACACATCAATTCTACCATTTCCAGGGGCATCATCGATGAGGCTGAAAAGGGAGGCTTCGACCAGATAATCATGGGATCAAGAGGTCTCACAGGGCTTAAACGAGTGTTGTTGGGAAGTGTCGCTGATAGCGTAACTCACTATGCTCACTGCCCGGTAACCATAGTGAGATAGATCACTTCAGAACCTTTGACTTCAACTTGGATGCAACCCGTCCGACTATCTTATCCTTGAGTTCATCTTCGATATCAAAGTCATCAGAACTTTTTGTTTTGGACTCAGCAGGCTTAGACGTCGTTGATGTAGCTGACTTCACCTCTGATTCAAATTCTCTCTGCGCCTTCTTGAACTCACCCATCGCCTTGCCCATTGATCTTGCCATCTCTGGCAGTTTGTTGGTGCCGAATAAAAGTGCCGCCACGGCAAGTATGATCATCAATTCGGTTGGGCCTATCATGCTCCTCTTCTTCAGATATCGTATGTCGGATATTAAATCCTTCGTTACTACCCAACGAATTTTGGTCTGGAGGACAAATGTCTCGGCAGAGGAAGCGGTTTATAAGGCATGAGCTTGGTCTGTGCCAAAATCTTGGAGGATAGTCCAGCTACAGACATGTCCACTTTTTTAGGTCCAGATTCCTCCCTGATCGTGACCTTAAGCATCCCACTCTTCATCTCCTCGTCGCCGATCACCACCACGTACGGGATCCACTCCCTTCCGGCATCCCTGACCTTTTTGCTTACTGTCCCCTCCCTGTCATCGACATCGACCCTGATGTGTTGCATTTCGAGTTGCGCTGCAACCTCGTCAGCATGCTTGAGGTGCCTGTCCGCTACCGGGATTACCCTGACCTGCGTTGGCGCGAGCCAGAGGGGCAACATGGGCATTTTTCCGTGCTGAGCATCCATCCATGCTTTTTCCAGCAATGCGTACATGCACCGCTCTATGGCACCGCTCTGCGAGCAATGAAGGATGTTCGGTCTTTTTTCTTCGTTGTTGACATCTATGAACTTGATATCGTATCGCTCAGCGTTCTCCACATCGATCTGCACCGTGGACAGAGCGCTTGCCTTATCCAGCGCATCGACGAAGTTGAACTCGAATTTGAGTACGAAGTAGAAGAAACGTTTATCCCACATCTCGACCAGAACGGGTTTGTCAACGATCTTGGCTAGGCTGTGGACGAACTTCTTGTTCGCACCATAGAAGTCCTTGGTAAATCTGATGGCAACCTCATAGTCTTTTTGGCTAAGTCCTATGTCAGCTAAGACATCCATGCACATCTGGTATTGTTTCTTAAACTCCTCGACAGCCTGCGTCATGTCTTCACATAAAGTGTGCATATCCGGCATCGTGAAGGCCCTGAGCCTCTTTAAACCGGAGAGCTCACCGGACCGCTCCCTCCTGAATGAGTAGTGCGTCAGCTCGTAGAGACGGACAGGC
>JAUWXC010000009.1 GCA_030616565.1 Methanocellales archaeon
CTTCAATATCATCATAGGTTGGACGAAGGTGTGACAGTATCCCCCTTCTCCTACCCTTGGATGATAGTTCAGGTATGTCGGGTATCTTGAAGTTATCTTTCTCGATTTTCACGCCCTCGATGACCGATCGCTCAACCTTGCCTGGCACACCATCTGCAAGCTGCGATTCATATCCAAATAACGGCGCGGTGACAAATGCCCTCTTTCTCGCGATTAAATTGTTGATACCTTTGACATTATCCTCCGTTACCCTCTGCGTTCGCAAAACATCTGGCAGTCCAGCCTTGTTGGGAAAACAGACGATATCACCAGGCAGGGCACTGTTTAACGGCAAACCTCTTCTGAGTCTTTCGCTCAGGATTTTATTGAAAATATAGGATTGGTATGCGTGAACGAACATCTGTTGCAGTTTTGGGGGCAAGACCCTGAATGCGCTGATATAGTCTTTTGGGTCTCGGATTAGTACATTCAGCATTGCCCTTTCATACCTCAAAAAAAGCGGGAATTCTTTTAGCGCTTCCTGGAAATTTAAGTTCTTTGCGAGTGCGCTTCTTGCGTTTTGCACATCCTTCGGCTCGTTTGGAGAGACCTCCGCAAGATATGTCAGCGCAGCCCTCTCAAAATTACCTCTCACAATCGCCTCTCCGACCAGATGAGTTACGGGACGCGGCATACCGAATCTTTGCACGCCAAAGAAGTTTGGGACGCCGCCTGCCTGGGTAACCTCCTCCGTGATAGATGTCATCCTTTCTTTCACGATGTCTAATGGAAGCCCTATATTCCTGATAACAATCCTGAACTTATTGCCCCATAGGTCGCCCAACGCCACCTTTTTGTTGGACCTACCAACGACCTTCAATTCAATCCCTGGTAAATTAATCCTCTTGAGCGCATCCTCGTCTACATCCCAGATGCTCATCTTTTGCTTTGTGAGCGCTCTCTTGTCCTTTGTTCCTGCGAAGCCAAACCTTTTCTGGCTAACGCCGAGCGCCCTGGACAATTCCCTTATCAGGTGGTGCATATCCCAATCGCGTTTCGTCAGCTCAACGATCAGGTACTTTCCTTCCGCCCCCTCTTCCCTGTTTGTGATCTCCTCTACGTAGAAATCCTCTATTTGCCTCCTAATCTTGCCGCTTATGCCGGGGGTTTTTGTCAGATAAAATTCGATTCCAACCTTTTGCTCGAGTGGAGGCGCAGGGATGCCCATCAAATCTCCTTCAGCATTTTCTTGATGACCTTTGCCGACTCTCTTAGTCCGGTCATCTCATCTTCGCTTAGTTCACACTCCAGCACCTTTGCTCCATGTTTGCCAATTATTGCCGGCACGCCCATTGCTACGTCGCGCAGTCCGTACTCTCCTTCCAGCGCAACGCTTACAGGCATGATCGCGTTTTCATCACTCACTATTGCCTTCACGATTTTCGCGACACAAGAAGCCGGAGCATAATAGGTGGCACTCTTCCTCTTTATGATTTCCATTCCTCTTTCCTTTGTGGCTTTTGTAGCGACTCCCCACTCCTTGCTTTTAATATTCGTCTGCCCCTTCAAGAAGACCATGCTATCCCCGTGCTCGCCGATTACCATTGCATCCGCCTCCTCTATGCCCAATCGCAATATCTGTTCCCTTAGCCTGGCGGTATCGTGGGATGCACCCATGCCCATAACCTCGTTTCTCGGCTTCCCGGACGCTTTACAGGCGACGTACGTCATCACATCGACCGGATTTGTCGTTAGAATAAGAATTGCATCCTTGGCATGTTGGCTTATCTTTTTTATGACATTCTGGACAATGTCTGCATTCGTCTTGGTCAGATCTAACCTCGTCATTCCAAGTTTTCTTGCAATGCCCGCTGATATTACAATGACATCAGAGTTTTTCAGGAGCGAGTAATCCTTTCCACCTTTCACGACCACATTTTTACCCATCGCAATTGCCGCCGTCTCCAGATCCATTGCCTCGCCTACGGCTAAATCTTCGATCAGGTCAACCAACGCTATTTCATCGCAGTCCACGTCATACAAGGTAGCGTAGGCTGAGGTAGAACCAATTCTTCCTACGCCTACAAATCCAATCTTGACCATCGTAATCACAACAGCTTCAGGTGTCCTGTGAGCTCGTCCAGCTCCTCACTTTTCGCAGGTCCAATGCCCAGCGCGGTAACGGTGCCGGGAGGAATTTCCGTTAGCCCGGCATCTGTAATCAATGCTACGGGGAAACCAAGGCGTTTCGCCTTCTTTTCCAGCTCATGCAACTCCTTTAACTCACTCACTTCCAAAACGACCTTTTTCTGCCCCTCTTCTTTCCACTTTCTCCGTATTTTTGGCTCAGTCAGTTCATATGCTCCTATGGCGGCGTGTGCTACCTGCACGGCCAACTTCCCCGTCGAAAGTCTCAGATCAGACCTGATGATTATACATTGCTTATAAACAAACATAAGCTCACTCGCTTATCATCATTCCCTGCTCGTCGAATTTAAGCTTGTCTGTTCCCTCTTTCTTCCATGATTTGCCCGTTTTTTTGGCCTCTCTCTTGTTGAACTTATCAACGACGATATTTTCTTCTGAGACCTCAACAACTTTCTTCAGCGGGATCGCGAGAATTTCATTTTTGTTTTTAACCAACAATCGTTCTTCGTCAACGGTTATGCTCTCGCCAATTTTTTTACCCTGGCATTTAACAATTTTACACAAATAATCGACTTTTAGTGCTTCGTCTTCATCCTTATCTACACCTTTTAAAAGACCGAGAATTTTGTTCTTAATGGACATTTTACCCCTCGTCATATTATGCGCCCCACTCGATAATAAAACTCACGATGACAAATAGCGCCAATCCCAAGCCACCGGTCAGGATCGCTTGCTCGACTAAATCGATTTTATTCTTGAACACCCTCTCTATGATGAGGTAGCTCGTTTCAAGCGCACATATAAATGCGACGATTCCGATAATAGGCTGCATGGATGAGGATATACATTTTACACTTAAAAGGATGTGCCTGATACATGGAATGTGATGTAGTGGTCGTTGGTGCCGGGCCAGCAGGGTCAATGGCAGCTAAGTATGCATCGAAGGGGGGTGCATCTGTCCTCCTCATCGAGGAGCGCCAAGAAATTGGCAAAAAGGCGTGCACCGGTCTCATCAGCACCCGGGCCCTGAATGAGTGCGAAATTGGACTGGGCAGGTGGATAAAGAACAGGATAAGAGGCGCCTTCATTTATTCACCGGATGGAACGGGCATAACAATCGATGGAAAAGAGACCAAGGCATACGTGATAAATAGGAAGATTTTCGACAGGGAGCTTGCGAAACAGGCTGTTAAAGCAGGTGCCGACCTCTTGGTCAAGGCTAAAGCGACCGGTCTGAAGAACGGAAAACTCAACATCCTCACTCAAGGCGAGAGTTTGGAGGTAAATCCAAAAATCATCATCGGTGCAGACGGTGTCAGCAGCAGGGTCGCAAAATGGGCTGGCTTGGGCAGGGCAAAAAAGGTCCTCGGTGGCGTGCAAATCGAGGGATTGTATGATGTGCGTGATCAGGGCTTTGTCGAAGTGTTCATTGGCTCGGTAGCGCCGGGATTTTTCGTTTGGGCAGTTCCACTCGAGGACGGTATTGCAAGAATTGGGCTGTGTACGACTGCCAATCCTCTACGACATCTCAGGAAAATGCTGAAATCTCACCCCATCGTATCAAGAAGATATCATGGTTCACATCTCAGCTTCGAGGTAGGTGGCATCCCACTTGGTCCACCTGAGCGAACGACCGCTGAAGGAACGATACTAGTTGGTGATGCTGTCGCGCAGGTAAAACCCACGTCCGGAGGGGGCATATACACTGGCGCTCTATGCGCGAAGATCGCAGGAGAAGTGGCAGCTGCCGCTGTAAGAGAGGGTGACGTTTCAGCGAAACGCTTGGCAGAGTACGAAAGGCGCTGGAGGTCTGCCATAGGGCGAGAGCTATCGATTGGGATGAAGATTCACGAGGTGATGGGAAAGTTGAGCGACTCCGATCTCAACAAGGTTATCAAAGCGCTTGACGATCCAGGGATTTTGGACACCATATCCCAGTATGGTGATATGGATTATCCCTCGACAGTGGTGAAGAAATTGATTCTGGCAAAGCCAAGATTATTGAAATTGTCAGGTGTGTTGGCGAAAGCCATTCGATGAGGCGTATGTGTTTCAATAAATATACCCATAAAATAAGGATTGAAACCCGTTTGGATTATTTAGTATATTGAGTCGACTTCTGCTCGATGTCGTTAAAGAAATTCATCAGCGCGTACTTGACCTTCTCCGGCGCTACGTCTATTATTTCTCCCCTCTCATCGAGCGGAAGACTTGGATATACGGAATATTTCCCCATCGTTTCCGGGGACTCGCTCGTGTATCGCACATCTAATAACGCCCTTGCGCCGTAATCCTCCGGCGACCTGATTACTCTCCCCACAGCCTGTCTGACCTTTCTTATCATAGGGGTCTCAATCGCATAACGCCACCCCCTTCCAGCGCCAAATTCATGGTCATACGAATACTGAATCGCTCTAATCCTATCGCTCAGGGCAGGATACCCTACTCCGACAACAACAACAACTCTTGCTCTGTCATCTCTATAGTTCACGCCTTCGGTCAGCGTTCCCCATAGGTAAGAGAGCAGTACTGCCTTGCCGCCGGACTCGCCAATTCCGAAAAACTCCTCCTTGACATCAGCGGCTGAGATGCCCATCTCATCCAAGAACACTGGGACCTCGACACCTAATAACTCCCTATACCGAGCCGCTTCGCTGAAACTCGGGAAGAAAACCAAGACGTTTCCATTCGACTGCTCTATGATGTCTTCCAATACGCTTGTGACAATGCCTATTATCTCTGGGTCATCCCTGTTCCGCAGGAACAGTGGAGGAATCGTTACCGCAATGGTGCGCCTTCTTTCCTTGGGAAATGGCGAGGAATGCACGATCTCTTTTGTTTCTCTATCAATGCCCAGCGTTGTTTTGATGACGTCAAAAGGTCGTAAGGTAGCGGACATTAGAGTTGCGGTGTATAATGAGTCGAACAATGGTTTAGTCACGTTCTTTGGGATGCAGGTAAAAAGCTCGATTCTTCCGAATATCTCTCCATCTTCACGCCTGACGTTTATCAACGGATAATATTCAGGGTTGCCTGCCAACTCCAAATATCTCTTGAGGAAAGTTGCCACGTTCAGCAGGTGAGAAACTCTTCTGGTCTCGGATAGTCCCTCTTTGTACTGGCTGCGGTATATCGTGTCAAATTTCGCACCAAGGGCGCATGCATCCTCGACTAAGTCGGCAACGTTAGGCAGTCGATTACGCAGGTTTGCGGTCAAGTCATCTTCTGCACCGGCAGGATCTCGTATCCTAACATCGTGCCACTCAGCGCCAACACGCTCCTTTTCACCGAAGGCAAACCGAGTCTCATACGTTTCCCGTAGCGCATCTCTCAATTCAAGAAGAAGATTTTTAACGTCTTTGATATCATGATCGCCCATGTCCGTCAGTTCGTTCAGCGCTCTTTCTATGGCGTGCTCGGTCAGCATTAGCGATGAATGTGCCCTAGCGGCCGACTCCAAGTTGTGCGCTTCGTCAAATATCACTATGATGTCTTCCAGTCCACAGCCCAACCACGACAGAAACATCATCAGGATTTCTGGATTCAAGAGATGGTGATAGTTGCAGATGACTAAATCCGCATTTGTCATCCCCCTCTTTAACAACTCATATCCACATGCTCCATCTTCAGATACCTTATCAGCAACTTCTTCTGGCGTTCTAACTCCTGAAAAGAGCCATTCGTAGAACTCCGCGTTATCGCTCTTAAGCGTCTGGAGCAGGTATCCGCATGATCGCTCTTTAAGAACCCTTATGCGTGCATTGTCTGTGCCGGGATTTGCGTTTTGCTCTAATTTGATCAATTCGTATGTGTTCTCCCTGAGCACGTCACACTCCTCATAACTTCTTTCAGCAGGACACATGTGCAGTTTGCCTTTTAGCACAATCACGTCGACATCTGCTACGCTTTTGATCTCTTTCGCTTCATCTATGAATTGCAGCATTTGCTGGTGAACGTTCGTGGTTATTACGACGGTTTTGTCGTTCTGTTTTGCGACGTGCAACGTAGGGGCAAGCGCGCTCAGGGTTTTTCCTGTGCCACATGCGCCTTCAAATAAGACGATTTTTTGCTCTGAGAGTGCATCACATATTTCGCCCATCGCCTCTTTTTGATTGGGATAAAATGACTTCTTTGGGAAGTATTTTAGATAATCACTCATCGTATTGTAACCTTTTTCGTCCCACAAATATTTAATGCATCCTTCCCTATGTTGTATAGATGGCTCAGATGCGCGGTTGGCTGATCGATGCAGATTACATAACCAAAAACGGTAAGGCGGTAATAAGGCTCTGGTGTAAGGATGATAAGGGAAAAAATATAGTGGTCTTTGACCCAAATTTTAAGCCCTACTTCTATGCCATTGGGAAAAGAAGCGCTGATGACATAATGAAAGTCAGGGCAACGCGTTATGACGAAACCATCCAGCCGAAGAAGGTCGAAAAAGTCAAGAAGAAGGATTTTGGAATCGAAGTCGAGGCCTTTAAGATAACGGTTGCGCACCCCCAGCATGTGCCAGGTTTGAGAGAGGCAATTAGCGATCTTGGCTTAGATGTTAGGGAGGCAGACATACCCTTTGCGGTGCGCTACATCATCGATTGCGGGCTATCTCCTCTGGATGGAATCGTTGCAGAGGGTGAATCCATTGATGTGGATTGCGCGGAGGCGGGATTTGAGGCGCACGAGATCAAGTATGAGAAAAGAGATGAAAATCCAGAGTTGCGCATCATGGCATTTGACTGCGAGATGACGAACCCCAGAGGGATACCCAATCCAGAGCGTGACCCCATCATAATCATATCAATTGCTACGAGTAAGGGTGATGCTAAACTTTTAACGATGGAGAAAGACGACGCATCCCTGCTGGGGGAATTTGTGAAATTTGTAAAAGATTTTGACCCGGACATCGTATGCGGTTACAACTCGGACAACTTCGACTGGCCATATATGCTCCACAGGGGCAAAGTGCATGATATAGGCCTCAACATCGGCAGGGATGGAACTGCGCCGCGCCTTCAGCCAGGCCCTCTTAATAGGGTTTCGGTTGTCGGCAGGCCTAATGTGGATTTGTACAGGGTTGTTGACAGGGATTTAAGCGGCATCCAGATCAAGACGCTGGAGGACGTTGCAGAGTTTTTGGGTGTAATGAAGAAGTCAGAGCGAACGAACCTGCCTGCAGCAGAGATACACAAATACTGGGATGACCCTGAGAAGCGCAGAACTCTCCTTGAATATGCAAAAGATGATGTGATGAGTACGCTCGGCATTGCTAAAAAATTGCTTCCACTACAATACGAGTTTGCCAGAATGACACGGCAACCGTTAGATGAAGTGTCGAAGATGGGGAGGGGGCGACAGGTTGAGTCGCTTCTGTGCGCTGAAGCCTACAAGATAGGGGAGTTGGTACCGTCCAAGGGCAGGGAAGTGGGCGAAAAATATGTTGGTGGTTTTGTTCTGGAGCCGAAGAAGGGAATACACGAGAACGTTGCCTGTTTGGACTTCTCATCGATGTATCCATCGATCATGATATCCTTCAACATCTCGCCAGATACGGTGACAGGCGAGGATGGCTACGAAGCGCCGGAGGTTGGATATAGATTCCGGAAAAAGCCGGATGGTTTCTTCAAGCAAATTTTGCAGGAATTGGTCAGCAAGCGGAGTGCGCTGAAGCACGAGTTGGAAACGCTGCGTAAGGATACACATGAATACCAATTGCTTGACATCAGACAGCAGGCGATCAAAATCTTGACAAATGCTTTTTATGGGTATACTGGCTGGACTCCAGCACGATGGTACAGAAGGGAATGTGCAGAGGCTACAGCGGCATGGGGCAGGCATTTCATCAAGCAGGCAATTAAGAGGGCAGAGGAAATGGGGCTGGAGGTGATATATGGTGACACGGACAGTTTGTTTGTGAAGACAGGAGATGACCAGCTCATGGAAAAAGCGAAGGAACTTACCGGTATCATGTCAAAAGAGCTCCCTCTGGAGCTTGATATCGAACGCATCTACAACGTCATATTCTTCACCGAGAAAAAGAAGCGCTACGCAGGGCTTACGTCTGATGGTGAAATCATAATCAAAGGTCTGGAAGTCAGGAGGGGGGACTGGTGCGCCTTGGCAAAGGAAATCCAAGCGGACGTCGTCGGAGCGATTCTACAAGAACGCGATCCGGTCAGAGCGGTACAACTGGTTCAAGATGTTGTACAGCGCGTGAGGGAGGGGAAAATCCCTCTGGAGAAGCTTGTGATTCATAAGACGCTGACCAAGAAAATATCCTCCTACGAGTCCAGGCAGGCTCATGTCAGAGCGGCGGAAAGGGCCAAGGTACCAATAGAGGTGGGAGCAAAAATCGCATATGTGATCATCAAGGGACCTGGTAGTATTGGTGACAGGGCGTATCCAATCGATATGTTCAGCAGATATGAAAATGGATATCTATTTGGAGATGATAAGAGATATGAGATTGACACAGACTACTACATCAACAATCAAATAGTTCCAGCTACGGCACGGATACTCCGTTACTTCGGGCATTCTGATGCCGAGTTAAAAGGAAAACCAAAACAGGCAACGTTTGATATATATTAGGTGAAAAATGATGGAACGATTTATCGAGTTGGCAAATGAGATAACCGACCCGGACCTAAGGGAAAAGACCATCAAGATGATTCAGAATCCTTTTCCAACGAATCCTGACTGGAGACATCTTGGCATTGAGTTCAGGAAATCACCAGCAAGCACCAACATGCATCACTGCTATTCTGGAGGATTAATTGAGCACACGATTTCTGTGGTTAAAATCAGCTCTGCGATAGCGGATGTGCTGGCATCGGTGCACAACGCGGACGTAAACAGGGACGTCGTGCTGGCGGGCGCGCTGTTACATGACATCATGAAGCCGATAACGTATGAGGAGCGCGAGAGAGGGTACGACGCCTCTGACGGCGCTAAAATTTTAGACCACATCCTTCTGGCGACCGTAGAATTGTACAGGAGGGATTTTCCGATAAGCGTAGTGCACATCGTAGCAGCACATCACGGCAAAGGAAGCACAATCAGACCGCTTACCCTGGAGGCCTTGGCAGTGCATCTTGCTGATACGCTTGATGCTGAATTGAACAATAACATCATAGAAGGAGCGAAAAGAATCTCCAACATGCGCCTGAAGGAATTGGGCTGCAGTATGAGTCAGGAAACGCTCAAGAAACTGTTTGACAAAGTTTCGCCATACAAAATCGTTATAACCAGACAGAAAGATGGACGAGATGCGGTGCGCAAGTTGATCAAAGGGGCGCTGGATGTATCTGGTGATTAGGTGTCCTAACTGCGCACGTTTTCTTTATGCAGAGAAAAATCAGAAGACCCGGAGTTGTCCGTGTGGTAGGAGGGTAAAGGTGCGCAGAATGAGGGTGTACGCGTACGTTGATGATGAGCGCAAGGCAGGTGAAGCCGTGCGAATTTTACAAGAGAAGGAGTTTGGGGAGCCAGAGCTCCGGCGATATAGATGAGCAAAATGATCGAAAAGCCAAAGGCAATGTTTAGGGTAAAACCCAATCTGGAGAGCTATGAAGAGACGTGTAAGGAGTTTAGGTGGGGGGATTTTCACGACGAAATAGAATGGTTTGAAGACGGAAAGTTGAACGCCGCCTACAATGCTGTGGATAGACATGCTGGGACTCGGAGGAAGAACAAGGTCGCATTATACTGGGAAGGAAAAAATGGAGCAAGCGAGGAGTATAGCTTTTTAAATCTAAAAGACCTCTCCAACAAGTTCGCCAATGTACTGAAGAAATACGGGGTTAGAAAAGGGGACAGGGTGTTTATTTTCTTGCCGAGAATCCCAGAGCTCTATCTGAGCTTCCTTGGTGTCATAAAGACCGGCGCTATCGCTAGCACCATGTTCGCAGCGTTTGGTCCAGATGCTCTCAAGGATAGGTTACTGGACAGCGGCGCAAAAATTCTCGTTACGAATTCAGAGCTGAAGCACAGGGTGTATGAAATCAGGGACGAGCTTCCCGAACTGGAGCGCATGATCATAGTGGGTGAAGTCGCGGAAGGAGAGGTGAGCTACGAGGAGGAGATGGAAGAGGCATCACGAGACTTTGATGTAGTAAGAATGCATCCAGAGGACCCCTTATTCATGCTCTATACATCTGGAACGACGGGGAAGCCAAAGGGCGTAGTCCATGTGCACTATGCAATACTACAAGAGCATCTTACTGCGAAGTGGGTCCTAGATTTGCATGAGGATGATGTGCTCTGGTGCACCGCCGATCCGGGATGGGTTACGGGAATAGCATATGGCATTCTTGGCTCGTGGTCCAATGGAACCTCATCGGTTGTCTATGAAGGTCGGTTCTCTCCGGAAAAGTGGTATTCGATAATAGAGAAGTATCATGTAGCAGTGTGGTACACCGCTCCTACTGCCATTAGGATGTTAGCAGGTGCAGGAAACGACCTCCCTAAAAAGTACGATTTGTCCAGCTTGAGATATTTGTGCTCAGTTGGAGAACCTTTGAATCCAGAGGCGGTTTATTGGGGTCTTAAGGTGTTTGGATTGCCATTTCACGATAATTGGTGGCAGACCGAAACTGGAGGCATTTTAATTGCCAATTACCAGTCTATGCCCATCAAACCGGGCTCTATGGGCAAACCATTTCCAGGCATTAAAGCGGGCATCGTGGATGATGAAGGTGATGAATTGCCAGTGGGAAAGGAGGGCAACCTGGCCATAAAAACCCCTTGGCCGTCGATGATGAGGGAGATATGGCGCAATCCTGAGAAATATGAGAGCTACTTCCAGGGGGATTGGTATATTACCGGAGACTTAGCGCGCACGGATGAAGATGGCTACTTTTGGTTTGTGGGTAGGGCGGACGACGTCATCAAAACCTCTGGCGAGAGGGTAGGTCCCTTTGAGGTTGAGTCCGCGTTGATTGAACACCCTGCTGTGGCAGAAGCAGGGGTGATAGGAAAACCGGACCCCACAAGGGGTGAAATTATAAAGGCATTTATCATCCTTAAAAAAGGACACGAGCCATCAAAAGGGCTGGAGGAAGATATAAAGAAATTCATTAAGGAGCACCTTGCAGGACATGCATATCCCAGGGAGATCGAATTTGTGAAGAGCCTCCCCAAAACACAGAGCGGTAAGATCGTGCGTCGCTTGCTCAAGGCGCGGGAACTAGGACTCCCAATCGGCGATACGTC